>SFVH01000005.1 GCA_004561555.1 bacterium | reverse complement strand
AAAGATAGTGCAAGCCGGGGGCTATGGAAAGGAATCAGCGAAATTTGAAATCGGCTATAAGAGCATAATGGTCGGAAGCGCGTGTAGTGCCGCAAAAACAGCGCACAGCCTCCATAGCATCGTCGCTGAAGATGTGGTCGATATGGAAATAAAAACGGTTGCGGTTGTAGGTGATTACCGGACCAAAGCCTCCGTCGCTGTAAGCATCATTGAGCGCCCCTTTGATAGTGAGATATGAGTAAGAATAAGGGGTGTCGTTGAAGTCGCCACACACCACTACCGATGCCTTCGGATACTTCACTCGGAGATCGGCAATGCGCCCGGAGATGGTGTCGGCTTGCAATTCGCGATTTTTAAAAGCCTTTGTGAGCTTACCAATCAGTTGCGAGCGCACCCCCCTCAAGGAGCGGTCGTTGGTAGAAGGAGAGGTGAGATTCATATACAACTCCTTGTCGTGTCCCGTGAGCCCAATCGACTCAAGATGCATGTTAAACACCAACAACTGTCGGTCATCAATCATAATGCTATATACCGCATAGCAGAAATACTTGTTGTCCTCAAATTTTTCAATCAGCTCGACAGGATATTTTGAAAGCACCGCCAGAGTAATCTTTTCGTCAAACACGCTGTAGGGATACATCCCACAGAGGCTATCCGTCTTTTCCTGTCCTTGATTGTAGGCAAACGCCTTGATACTTGCAGGACTCTCTTGCAGACACACCACATCGGCATTAGAATGGATTATTTCATCCACCTGACTGAAATCCGAGTCACTTCTATGTGCTCCATAGATATTATACGACATCAGACGAATGTCGGCGACCTCATCGTCGTCGTCAAAATTTAGCGGACACAATGCCCATTGCTGTGGGATGGTGAGCACCAAAGCCACCGCACTGACAAGCATCATCTTGCGACACACCGCCAGCCAAAAGAGCAGAAACCCGATGGTGAGCAGCAACATTATCGGAAACGCCAAGCCAAGAACGGCGATAATGCCGCAGCTCGACGGACGCATATACCCTTGATATGCCGCCAGCAGACACACTGCCGCAACAGCGATATTAAGCCACAACATAGTGTGGCGGAAAAACATTAGCAGCTTTTTCTGTCGCCCCTTCATCGTTTAATCTTTTTGCTGATTTCATTGAGTTCGTCGCGCTCAGCCTTCGACAGCGAATTGTAGCCCGACACCCTAACCCTATCGAGCAACTCATCAAGACGTTGCTCGTCAAACCCACACTTCTCACGATGTAAAGGCGGCAGAATAATACCCTTTTTCCTGCGGCGAGTGATGAGGTGAGCGCCAAACTTGCGATAAAGTGCAAACACCACACCAACGGCTATACCTCCGAGATGCGACGCGTGGGCGGTGACAGCAGAATAATCCAGGCGAGTGGTGAGTAGCGCAAAAGCCACAAAAAACAGAGCCACCCACTTTATCTTCACGCTCCCCACGAGCCAAAAACGCACACTATAGTCGGGTCTGGTCACCACCGCGGCGGCAGCCACCGCCATTACCGCTGCCGATGCGCCCATCAATCCCGGCGAAGGCACTATCAGCGAAGCGATGAGAAAAGACAAAGCACCCGCCAGCCCACCGACAAAATACACCTTCAGCATCTGTCGCTCGCTATACAGTTCCAAGAAGATAAAACCGAAGCAATAGAGCCACAGCATATTTGCAAGAATGTGAAGGAAGTCGGTGTGGACAAACATATAAGTCACTATTGTCCAAGGCGACAAAAGCAGTGAAAGGAAATTTCCCGGAAGCACCAACCATCTCGCCGGCGAAAAATCCACTCTCGCCACCAAGAAGGCAAACGACAACAGATGGAGCAGCAAAAACACCGCAACATTAGCGATGATAAGTTTTATCATCACATCTTGCCTGCGCAAGGAGGAGCGTAAATCAGCGATTCCTGCGGATTGTGCCATTAGCCATCCAAATAAGTATTAGTATTATGCCAAACACCATACCGCCCAAGTGGGCAAAATGAGCCACACCACTCATAGTGCCGGTGACGCCAAACATCAGTTCAATCACGCCATAGCCGATGATGGCATACTTCGCCTTGATAGGAACCGGAATAAAGAAAAGATATAGCGGTGTGTTGGCATAAAAGATGCCAAAGGCAAGCATGATGCCGAAAATCGCACCCGAAGCACCCACCACTACATTCATATTCAGAAAATCCTGTACCGGCATCACCATTCCATTGTCAAATCGGATGCCTTGATAACCTCCGGCAACAATGTCGTGCAACTCAAAATACATCACTGCCTCTTGCACCAAACCGGCACCGATGCCACACACCATATAATATATGAGATAGCGCTTGATGCCCATAGTCCTCTCCATGAGCGAGCCAAACATATACAACGCATACATATTACAGAGTATATGCATCACACCCCCATCATCATGGAGAAACATATATGTGACAAACTGAGCCGGATTAAACGAGTTAGCCTCCAAATAGTGCAAGCCCAAATAATCGATAAGGTGCAAGTCGGTGAATTGATTAAAGGCAATGGTGGCAAGCCACAACACTACATTTATCAAAAGCAAATGACGGGTAACCGGCGGTATGTCTGTAAAAAAATTCCTTCGCATAATCTTCCTATTTGATTGCAAAGTTAGTGCAAGCCGAGCGCAATAAAAAATAAAAACATAGTTTTTAGATTTTTTTATTGCCGAGGCGAAGCCTAACTTGGGCGAAAGCCAAAGTTAGTGCAAGCCGAGCGCAATAAAAAATAAAAACATAGTTTTTAGATTTTTTTATTGCCGAGGCGAAGCCTAACTTGGGCGAAAGCCAAAGTGGTGCAAGCCGAGCGCAATAAAAAATAAAAACATAGTTTTTAGGTTTTTTTATTGCCGAGGCGAAGCCTAACTTGGGCGAAAGCCAAAACCACCCATCTTCCGGTAGCAAAAAAGCCATTTAAACGCCCCAATCGTTAAATAACGTGAAATTTCGACATTTTCTTGCTGAAAAATTATGCTGCACAACATAAAACCATTACTTTTGCATCAAGTTTTTCATGGTATTAGATTTTAAGGTAGGAAGGTTATTTGTCGGGAGATAAATAACTTTTTTATTTATATGTTGTAAAACACATCGGAATGTGTTGTATAACATATAATTAAATTTTACAATCGCAAAAAAGAATTATTACATTTGCAGCACAAAAAGATACTAAAGTAGTGTTACCATTATTGTCGGATTCCTTAACCGATGATAATGAATGTTGAAATTAACCTTTAGTTGTTGTTACAAATGTAATAGTAGGATGGAAAAACGAAGGCAGTCGTTAGGCTTGCCTTCGTTGTTTTTATATTCCCCATCTGAAATATCGAAAAACTAAAGAAGCAAGACCATTATAGCCTTGCTTCTCAGTGACTCCGACAGGATTCAAACCTGTAACCTTCTGATCCGTAGTCAGATGCTCTATTCAATTGAGCTACGGAGCCAATTGCTCCAAATTAACCGTTGTGACTCCGACAGGATTCAAACCTGTAACCTTCTGATCCGTAGTCAGATGCTCTATTCAATTGAGCTACGGAGCCATTTTCCGTTTGCGTTTGCAAAGGTAAGGCGTTTTTCTCGAATGTGCAAGGATTTAAGCGAATATTTTTTGAGAAAAAATTCTCCTATAACAAACGAGATGTGACTACACAACCTATTCAGCTGGAAATCAGGGCAATTCTTCAATGCTCAAGATTTCAAACTTAGGATGCCAATCTTTGTAATAAAACAAGTTACCGCCGTCCCATTCCACTTCTCCGAGTTGCGAATCTACGGTTTCGCTCCTGACATACTTCTTTTCAGGTGATAACAATCCACACACCCCCTTGTTGGCAGCGAAACGATAAAAATCCATTCCCGACTTATAGAAGTGAGCCACCTCCGGAGTGTCGGCAGCGGCAATCATTCCATACGACATATCCACAGGCACCCACCCGATGCCTTCAAAATACACCTCTCCCCAATCGTGCATACCACTATCGCCGGGAGCGAGCCACCACCCGCTTTCCCAACGTGCCGGGATTCCGAGGTTTCTCAAGAGCGTGATATATAGTAGAGTGACCTGACCGCAGTCGCCATACCCCCTCTCAAGCACATATCGCGGCAAGCAAGGGATGGTGCTATATTCGCGAGCGCCTGCCCATGGAAACCGGGCATCAATCCAATTAAACACCAACGAAGCCTGCAAGACTGGGTTGGTTTCGTTGCCCACGATTTTCCACGCCAAATCATTGAGGTCGGCGGATTTCTGGATTTGCGGCAGCTCTTGAGCAGTATACTTTTTGTAGATGTCGGAAGAAGTGTCGTAGGGAAGAAGTCGGCGGAGCATAGCATCCTGACTGATGGTCTTTGAGCGCACATCATACTGCATCACAGCCTCGAAGTGTGCCGCCTTTCCGTCAGCCTTTCTCTCCATATATATGGTGTTGTGCACAGCGTCGCGGGCAAACACCGCCTTGTCGGTCGACGACAAAAGAGTGGCGTTGGCTTGACGCTCGCTCTCTATGGGAAACGGCATCCACACACGGATGGTTTTGCCCTTGTCGACAGCATCGGCATCCACATCTATAGCAAACTTCACCTTCACTCTTCGCCACTTACCAAACCCGTCGGCATCAGCCTCCTCGATAGCGGTGCGAGCAAAATTGGCGAGGTTGGCGGCGCCATTCATCTGCTTATATCTGTCGGCGACAGCCAGCTCCGGCGCCACCAGCCCGACATTGCGAGGCGACTTGGCAAACATCATTTTTTTGCCGTCGATAACCTTCGTTTCGATGTAGTTGGCAGCCTCCCAATCATCAATCAACCGCGAGGAAGCATGAGGATATTTCTGCATAATTGCCGCCACACCCTCGTCGTATGACAACGAGAAATCGCTGCGAATACGGCTGATGATAGCAAGCACGGAGTCGCTTTCATAAGCTGTCATTCCCTCTTCTCCATCACCAATCAATCGCTCCACCTTATTAAATTCGCCGTTTTTCATCATCGCAGATATGCGAGCAGGCACCGTGGCAATAGCAGAAAAAGCCACACTCGCCATCCACACAGCAAAGCAAAATTTCTTCATAAGCAAAGTATTATGTCGTTACAACTACAAAATTAAGAGAATTTGGAGAAAACCGCAACAATTAGTATGATTTATCCCTACAAAGAATCGAAACGATTGGTAATGAAAAATTTTTTTAATTCAATTAGTTGCCTTATCTTTGCAAAGTTTTCAGGACGAAGACGTCAAGTCTGTGTGGCTTGTCATTGTTTCATTAATTTCTTAAGCCTTGGATACCGACCCTTATCCGACCGTATTAAATCAAATTTTAGGCATTATTACCAACGATGCCCCTCTTTTCAGCATCAACCCCCCCGAGCCGGCAAGCATTGTAGCCATTGTGATAGCCATGGTGGCATTATTGGCATCCGCCTTTGTGTCGGGAAGCGAGACGGCATTTTTCTCAGTCACCTCGAGCGACATCGACAATGTGGAAAACGAAGAAAAGCGCGAAGCACTGAGCCGCCTGCTACGGAAGCCCGAGCGGCTACTTGCCACCATTCTCATCGCCAACAACTTTGTCAACGTGACCATCGTGTTGCTCCTCAACTTTGCCTTGACTCAGATTATGGAGTTTCACAGTGCGGCATTAGATTTCGTGTTTCAATCCGTCATTCTCACCTTTATGTTGCTGTTGTTTGGCGAGATACTCCCCAAGCTCTACAGCAATGAGCGCCGCATGAAATGGGTGTGCTCGGCAGTGGGACCTCTCTCCACCCTCTCGCGACTGCTGTCGCCTCTGACAGCCGTGATGGCTCGCTCCACAGTGATTGTCAACAAGGTGGTGACCAAACGCAACGAAGAGCTATCGCTCGACGACCTCTCGCATGCCCTGGAAGTGACGAAGGTGGAGGGCAACAACGACAAGAATATGCTCGAAGAGATATTGAAATTTGGAGGAAAGACAGTGAGCGACATCATGACTCCGCGTGTGGATATGACCTGTGTGGATTGGGACGCCTCATTCGACGAGCTCCTCGATATGGTCAGAGAGTCGGGCTATTCGCGTATGCCCGTCTACGTCGACACTCAAGACAATATCAAGGGCATCATCTATGCCAAAGACCTCCTGCCGTATATTGGCAAGCAAGACGCAAGCTTCAAGTGGCAACAGCTGTTGCGCTCTGCCTTTTTCGTACCGGAAAGCAGAATGATTGACGACATTCTCGAAGACTTCCAAAAGAAAAAGATGCACATGGCGATAGTTGTCGACGAATATGGCGGCACTCAAGGTGTCGTCACCCTCGAAGATGTGCTCGAAGAAATAGTGGGAGAAATCAACGACGAATATGACGAAGACGAGGAAAACTACACTCGTCTGTCAAACGACACTTACATCTTTGAAGGGAAAACACAGCTCAACGACTTCTGCCGCATCACCGGACTGGAAGAAGACACTTTCGACGAAGTCGACGAAGATGCCGAAACCATCGCCGGCCTACTTCTCAACCTGAAGCACGACTTCCCCAAAGAAAAAGAACTCATAGAATACCGTCGTTGCCGCTTTATGGTGCTGTCGCTCGACCGCCGTCGTATCGACAAGGTGAAGGTGCGCATTCTCCCGGAGAAAAACTAATGGACTTGCCGGACATCATACATATTGACGATATAGAGATAGCTGTGGCTGAAATCTCCGATGCCACAGTAGCCGCCTGCGTGGCAAGCCACCCGACGCTGCTGTTGGCGGTGGAGGGCATCCGCTCTCAGCGGCGTCGCAACGAGGTGATAGCGACTTGCGCTGTAGTGAGACACCTATTTGGCAACGATGCACACCTCAGCCACCTCCCCTCGGGAGCACCGCAGCTCCTTGTTGCCGGCAAAGACAGTGGCACCGCCCTCAGCATCAGCCATTGCGAAGGCATGGTAGCCGTGGCTTGGAGAAAAGGGAGCGCCATCGGCATCGACATCGAGACGCCATCGCCGAGAGTGATGAGGGTAGCGCCGCGATTTTTGTCGACAGAAGAGTTTCATGCATGCCACAACGACCTCTACCTCACCACTGCCGCTTGGACCGTCAAGGAAGCCCTCTTCAAATGTATTGACGAAGAAGGTGTGGACTTCGCCAAAGATTTACAAGTGGATATTCGAGCCATCATCCCCGGAAAAGAATGTCGCTATCGTGCGCGAGCCTATGGCAGAGAGTATGTCGTAGCGACAATGCCGATAGCCGACAAAATATTATCGATAATATTAAAACAATCAACATAAATGAAAAAGTTGATACTTATATTAGCGGCACTCAATGCCGTGACCGCCGCGATGGCTTGCACATCGCTCATCGCCGGCAAAAAAGCCACCGCCGATGGCTCTGTGATAGTTACATACAATGCCGATGCCTATGTGCTTTACGGCGAGCTATACCACACTGAAGCAGCCGACCACAAAAAGGGGGAGATGCTGAAAGTCTATGAGTGGGACACCAACGAATATCGCGGCGAAATCGAGCAGGTGGAACACACCTATGCCACCGTGGGAAATATCAACGAGCACCAATTGTGCATCGTAGAGTCGACGTGGGACAACCGCAAAGAGTTGCAAGACACCACAGCCATCATCGACTACGGCTCACTCATTTACATCACCTTGCAACGCGCACGCACTGCCCGCGAAGCCATCGGCGTGATGACCTCGCTCGTAGAGAAATACGGCTATTACAGCGGCGGCGAGTCGTTCACCATCGCCGACCCCAACGAGGTGTGGATAATGGAGATGGTGTCGAAAGGGATGAAAGAGAAAGGAGCCGTATGGGTTGCCATACGCATCCCCGACGACTGCATCGCCGCACACGCCAACCAATCGCGCATACATCACATCCCGTTTGACGACAAAGACAACTGCCTGTACTCGCCCGACGTGGTGTCGTTTGCACGAAAGATGGGCTACTTCGAGGGCAAAGACAACGATTTCAGTTTTTCTAAAGCATACGCCCAAAGCGACTACCTCTCCTATCGCGGCTGCGACGGACGAGTGTGGGCATACTACAATCGCTTCTCCTCGGGAATGGACAAATACTTGCCGTTTGTTATTGAAGCACAAGGCGAAACACTACCGCTATATGTGAAACCCGACAAGCAACTAAGTGTGCGCGACATCCAAAACATGATGCGCGACCACTACGACAACACCCCGATGGATATGCGCAAAGAGCCCGGGCGAGGCAGCTGGGACTCCCCTGTGCGCTATGCTCCTCTGACATGGAAGGTCGACTCGGTGGAATATATGCATGAACGCCCGATAGCCACACAACAGACAGGCTTCACCTTGGTGGCACAGTTGCGCTCATGGCTCCCCGATGCCATCGGTGGCGTGCTGTGGTTTGGCGTCGACGATTCGTCGCTCAGCGTCTACAACCCCATTTATTGCTGCTTGGACAAAGTGCCGGAGTGTTTCCGTAAGGGTAACGGCGATATGCTCCACTTTTCGTGGACCTCGGCATTCTGGATTAACAACTGGGTGGCAAACCAAGTGTATGCACGCTACTCCCTGCTTTATCCCGACGTTAAGCGAGTGCAAACCGAAATCGAAGACGGCTACGAAGCCAACCAACCTCTCATCGAAGCCCAAGCGCTCCGTCTCTACGAAGATAATCCTGCGAAAGCGGTGCGTCTGCTCTCCGACTACAGCAACCTGTCGGCGGAACACGCCACAGCCCGTTACAAAAAGCTCGGCGAATACTTGCTGATGAAATATATGGACGGACGAATGAAAAACGAAGACAACGGGCAATTTGCAAAAACCCCGGCAGGCTACCCCGCATCGCCCGCCTCTCCGGGATACAATGAAGAATATTACCGAAAAGTTGTGGAAGCCGACACCACTCAGCATCTTCGCATAAGAGAAGTGAAATAATAACGCATATTGCGATATGCGTTGACTCTGAGTGGCTGACGCTATCTGCTAAGGTATTTTCGGCGCAAATTGCGCATAAAAAAACCGACGTGGCGCACTACGGTGTGCCACGTGCCGTAATATCGACACATAATGTCAAATCGCTCTTTCAATGAAGCCTTGTGATTCTTGTCGGTGAGTCCGTCGGCAAGATAATCAATGAGAATGGTGCCTGTATAAGCCGCCACATCCATCTTCTTCAAGCATCGCAGACACCACTCATAGTCGGCGGAAAAACGGTAGCTCAAGTCGTAAGGCTCGGCAATGGCTCGGCTCACGACAAACGCCTGATGACACACCAACATACCCTTTCTGAAGCTACGAAACGAAAGGTGCTCGGGAGCAGTGAGATGGCGCATCGAGACAAACTCTCTGCGGGCATTAACAATCTGCGTCTGCCCATACACCACATCCGGAAACCCAAAGAGGTCGATGCTGTGTTTAATTTCTTGCAAGGAGGTGGCGGAATGGAAAGCATCGCCGGCATTTAAAAAAATCAGATATTTACCGGTGGCAAGACGCATACCTTTATTCATAGCATCATACAACCCCTTATCCGGCTCCGAGACGATGCGCATCGACGCGATGCGAGCACTCTTTGCCACCTCCACGGTATCGTCGGTCGACGCACCATCAATGATGAGGTGCTCGTAGTCGGTAACGGTTTGACACTTAACGCTTTCCAAAGTGGCAGGCAGTTCATTAGCCGCATTAAAGGTGATAGTTATGATGCTAAATAGAGGATTCATTTTACACAAAATTTTTCCGAAAAGCAAAATTACAAAAAAATAAATATACTGACAGCATGCCGGGCTTAATTGCAATCATTCCAAATTGCAAATAGTATTACACTGATAATCAATATAGTTTTTCTGCCAAGATATTAAAAATATAACAAAATCAATAAAACTATAGCCAAATTCAATTATCTTTGTATTGCAATAAGCAAAAACAAATTTAAATCTTTAGAAAAATGGCTTACGTAATTGATGACAACTGTGTAGCTTGCGGCACTTGCGCTGCAGGTTGCCCCGTGGAAGCAATCTCTGAGGGCGATATCTATAAAATTGACCCTGACATTTGCATCAGCTGTGGCACTTGCGCAGAAAACTGCCCGAGCGAAGCAATCCACGAGGCTTAATCTTATACGGATTAAGACAAAATTTATAGGTTGGAGACGTTGATTTCCAACCTATTTTTTTGTTTGGTGAAGACGATGCCGAGAATTTTCCGTTTTAATCACATAGAAATTTCTATCCTCTAACCAAGAAAAGGATATTCAGACCTACGTCTTCCACATAGTAACGGAAAATCTTCTCTGCACAATAGCTCCCGGCATCCTTTTGAGCGCTCACGTTCCATCCTAAATCAACATCATAGAGATTACGGTCGCCATTGTTACCTACTCTCCAAAAGTTTTTTATAAGCGCCTGTTTCATCATATTACACTGATAAATGACAGAGTAATCACACCCGACAAAGGAGCCATCCAAACACACAAGAACCGTTGCCACCGGCGGCGACAACGGACTCGACATAGCATTTAATTGCTACTTATTACTTATTGATAGAGTGTGAAACGGTGAGGCGAGCACGACCTTTAGCGCGACGGCGTGCAAGCACCTTGCGACCATCGGCAGTCGACATTCTTAAGCGGAAACCGTGTTTGTTCACTCTCTTTCTGTTCGAAGGTTGGAATGTTCTTTTCATTTTTCGTATATTGTTTCGTTATTATTCTTACATTTCGGACTGCAAAATTAGGCATAATTTTTTAATTTGCCAAAAAATAGTCTTCTAAATATCAATAAAAAGTTATTAACAATCAAGAATAAGGGTGACTAACGCAGGCGGTCGCAGTCGTGAATGAGCTTGTAGTCGGCCTTCACACGCGAGCGTGCGAGCAAAAGACAGATAAAAGCGAACACCGGCTGATAAGCCACGATGGTGAAATTCAGATGCAACGACGAACAGAAATATTCGGCGAGCATCAACCCGAAAGCCACCACTGCCATCATTGCCGTCACTGAGCAAAGCAGCGCCTGGAGCTTGAGATTTTTATATTTAAAGATAGTGACCACTGCGAGGGCTGCAACAATGCCGCAGAGTATGCGAGCGACGAGAGTGATGCCTTCGTTGGGAGAGAATATGTCGCCTTCCATCCCTTTGAATGGAGATGAAGCCGCAGCCATCCCCATCGAAGAGGCTGCGATAAAGAGGTAGATAGATTGCCAACGTTGTAACATAATTCAAAAAATTTTCCACAAAACTACTAATTCATTTCGGTTTGGGCAACTTGTGGTTGATTTTTCGGGTAAAAATGGCAGGATATTTGCTATTTATAACTAAATTCGCAAAAATATTGATTTAAAATGATTGTACTTTCTGGTTTGAAAAAAAGGTATGACACCCGGAAACTTATCAAAGAAGGATATTTTGCCGATGCCTTTGCCAATATGCTGAAAAATGCCGTTGAGGCTCACGACTATACACTGGAAAATGAGGTGAAAGCATTAGAGCAAAACTATAAATATATGCTGAAATATGTTGCCTCCGGTGGCGACGACCCTCACCGCGACGAAGTGTATGGCTCCCTTAAAGCAAAGATGTATGCCTTGCACGACAGCATTGTTCGTGCGATAGAGATAAAATCGTCAAGCCGCTTGTTTTACACTACGCTGCGCTATGAGCAACAGTCAAGGCACACGTTGGAGATGCTGCTGGAGCAATATCACGAAGCGGTGAAGTGTGTAGCGGTGGCTGAAGAGACAATCGACGGCAAGGTTGACGATGCCGAACTCCTGTCGTTGAAACGGCGCAAGGAAAACTGCGCCATCTCGGTGTTTCATCACATCTGGACCGCCTATCCGCTGACCGACACCTTGACGAGTCAAATAAAAGCTATCGTTGACAACAATGAGGAGACACGCGAGCTGAAGGAGCTGGCAGTGGCGGCAATAATGCTTCATCTGATAGAAATCTACGACGAACGCTTGCTGTGCATCTTGCTCGACGTCTACCTCAGCACCGGCGACACATCACTGAGGATAAAAGCTTTATGCAGCGCGATGCTGATACTATGCTCCAATATCGATAAGGCGACGAAGAGCAGCGACATCATCAACCGCCTGAAGGTGCTCACCGCTGAGGAGTCGTCGCAAGACGACATTATCATGATTACTCAGCAGTTTATCCTCAGCCGCACCACAGAGCAAGTGAGTCGCAAGATAAAGGAAGACTTGGTGCCTAAACTGATGAAAATCACCCCCGACTTGCGCAACAAGATAAAAGATTTCAACCCTGAAGACCCCGAAGAGCAAGCGCTCAACCCGCAGTGGCAGGAGATGCTCGACAAGGAGGGCATCACCGACAAGATGATGGAGCTGAGCCGCATGCAAGCCGAAGGAAAAGACATCTATATAAGCTCGTTTTCGCAGCTCAAAACATTTCCGTTTTTTATGGAGATAGCCAATTGGTTTTTGCCCTTCAGCATCGACCACTCCACAATCAGCAACTCGCTCCGCAGCATCGGCAAACCGCTGTTTGAGGTTATCAATAGCAGCGGCTCGTTTTGCGACAACGATAAATATTCGTTTGCGCTGTCGCTCGACAGCATGCCGGAAGGGCAACGCACAATGATGCTCAGTCGTTTTGATGCCGAAAACACTCAAATAGCCGAAGAGTATGTGTCGCAGCTACCCGACCCTGCCAAAGAGCGCAAACTTATTGCCAATAAATACCTGCAAAATCTCTATCGGTTTTTCCATCTGTTCCGCTTTAAGCATGAGTTTAAGAATCCTCTTCTTTTAACATTCAACACAGTGAAGATTCCGGTAGTGTGCGACATCTTCAAAACGGCAAATCACATAAAAGTATTGGCGGAATCCTTTTTCAAATTCGGCTTCTATTCGGAGGCCGCAGAGGCTTATTGTGTGCTGATGACACTTGAGCCTAACACCGCCGAACATATGCAGAAATGCGGATACTGCTACGAGTCGCTGGAGCAATATGAAAATGCCGTGAGTTACTACGAGAAGGCTGACCTAATAAAGACCGATGATGTGTGGACTCTTAAGCACCTCGCCGCGTCGTGGCGTGCGATGGACGAAAACGACAAAGCTATCGCCGTCTACAAGCGGCTGGAGAAGCTTGATGCTGACAATCCCGCCGTGTGTCGCAACATCGCCGCTTGTCTTCTTGCCGCCAACCGTCCCGCCGAAGCGCTGAAATACTACCACAAGGTGGACTATATCGCCGCCAATGGTGTGAAATCCAAGCGACCGATAGCATGGTGCGAATTGCTTCTGGGCAACTTTGAACGCAGCATCGAGGTTTACCGACAGATTATCGCCGCTTCCGCAAAGGTCGACGACGTGATTAACCTCGCCCACGCCTTGCTCTGCAGCGGTGATGTTGCTGCCGCCATAGAGGAATATCGGCGCGCCGCGGCGATGAGTAGCGTGGACAATGTGCACGACACCCTCTGTATCGACAGTGCCTTGCTCCTGAGGCTAAACGTCGACCAATCGCTCCTCTCGCTCATTTGCGACATACTCGTCTACGGGCAAGAGGCGTTATAGAGACAGGCTCTCAATGAGTATAAAGCAGAGGGTTGATAGTTTGACGCGAAAAGCGAAAAAAACTAAAATATATTGTCAGTTTGTAGCAAAACCACTACTTTTGCAGACCGACGACAGAAATCTTTATACAACAACAATATGAAAATCAAATCATTAATTATTCCTTTACTATTTACAGCACCACTGATGATTAACGCTGAAAATATTTTCTTTGAGGAGTTTAAGACGACCCACAACGTGGTGCCGTTTGACCGTTTGGACAAAAGTTATTATGAGGAAGCCGTGGATTCCGGCATCCGCCTTGCCCAACAAGAAATCGACGCTATCGCCAATCAACGCTCGAAGCCTACGTTTGACAACACCATTGTCGCCCTCGACAATGCCGGCGAGATGCTCAACCGAGTGCTTAACACGTTTTTCCCCTTGCTCTCCGCCGACGGCGACGATGAGATGAACGAGATAGCCATGCGCATCTCGCCGAAGCTGTCGCAACACAGCAACAATATCACCCTCAACGAGCATCTGTGGGAGAAAGTGAAATATGTCTACGACAACCGCGCTGCGGAACATCTTTGCACCGAAGACAGTATGCTTCTCCAAGAGGTGTATGACATGTTTGTCAGCTCGGGCGCAAACCTCAAGGGCGCCGACCGCGACAAATATCGCAGCCTTAGCGCCGAGCTCTCGCAGCTGTCGTTGCAATTTGAGCAAAACACCGTAAAGGCACGTGCCGGCTACGAGATGTGGCTCACTAAAGACGACCTCGACGGACTCCCTGAGAGCGCTGTAGAGGCAGCTGCTTTGGCAGCCAAGGAGAAGGGTCGCGAAGGCGAATATCTCTTCTCGCTACAACAGACCGTCTATTCCAACTTTATGCGCTACTCTTCACGTCGCGACCTGCGCGAAAAATACTATCGCGACTTCAACTCGCCATGTATCAACGACGAATTTGACAACACCAAGATTATGGCTCGCATCGCCGAAATTCGTCTGGAGATTGCTCGACTGATGGGCTTTAACACCTATGCCGAATATACACTCCAACACCGCATGGCACAAAACACCGAAAACGTGTATCGCCTGCTCGACCAGCTCCGCGACGCTTATATGCCGGCATGGAAACGCGAGAAGCGCGAGCTTGAAGACTATGCCCGTAAGTTCGAAGGCAAGAAGGTGGACCTCCAAGCATGGGACTATTCTTACTATGCCAACAAGCTGAAAAATGAGAAGTATTCCTATAGCGAAGAAGACTTGCGCCCGTATTTCGAACTTAACAACGTGATTAACGGAGCCTTCAGTCTTGCCAATCGTTTGTACGGACTGAAATTTACGGAAAATCAAAACTACTCGGTCTATAACCCGGAGGTCAAATCGTTTGACGTGACCGACGAAGAAGGCAACTTTGTGGGAGTGCTCTACACCGACTTTTTCCCACGTGCCACCAAGCGTGCCGGCGCATGGATGACCGACTTCCGCGGTCAATGGATTGACAACAACGGCGTAAACCACCGTCCACACGTCACCCTCACGATGAGCTTCACACCCCCCACCGAGACCAAGCCTTCGTTGCTCACCTTCGACGAGGTAAACACCTTCTTCCATGAGTTCGGACACGGCTTGCACGGCCTTCTCTCGCAAGTGCACCGCAAAGGTCTCTCGGGCACCAACGTGTATCGCGACTTTGTGGAAGTGCCATCGCAATTCAACGAGAACTTCCTCACGGAGAAGGAATTTCTTGACAGCTTTGCCAAGCACTACATCACCGGTGAAACCATCCCTCAAGAGCTTGTCGACAAGGTGGTTAGATCATCCCAATTCGGTGCCGCCTACTCGTGCCTCCGCCAACTAAGCTTCGGCTATCTCGATATGGCATATCACACCATCACCTCCGCCCCCGGCGATGCCTTTGAGTTTGAACACAAAGCCATGGATAGTGTGGCTACCTTCCCTGCAGTCGAAGGATGCCTCACCTCGCCCCGCTTCACCCACATCTTCAGCGGCGGCTATGCTGCCGGCTACTACAGCTACAAGTGGGCTGAGGTTATTGAGGCTGATGCGTTTGCCTACTTCAAGCACTTCGGCATCTTCAACAAAGATATCGCCAAATCGTGGAAAGACAATGTGCTCAGCCGTGGCGGCACAGAGCCTCCGATGACGCTCTACACTCGTTTCCGCGGCTCCGAGCCAACCATCGATGCGCTCCTCATACGCGATGGCATCAAAGTGATAAGACGTATAGGTAAATAGCGACAACACTCACAGCATAGGAAATCCGGGAGGTCGACAAATCGTCAGCCTCCCGGATTCTTTATCAATGGGTGGCAATCCACCACGAGGTGGAGGTGCGTCCGGCAGCGTTGGGATGCGACGAGGGGTCGCTGACAGTGAGACCGCAGCAAGAGTTGATGGCTGGCGGGTTGGGGCAACCGCTATAATAGTAGTTGGAGGTGTGCACCTCATAAACCACCGCCTTCTGCAAGGCGGCAAGAAACTCCGACTTCAAAGGCTCATCGGCAGCAAGCAGTCTCTCGCCGTAATCGCCGAGATCGAAAAACAGAGGGTTGCTCACATGGCAGTCAAACGACTGTAGCTCCGCCACCTCCTCCGGAGGGAACGAATAATTGTTAGCTTGCTTCATCACCGCAGCGAGGTGGTCAAGATGTCGCAAGTCGGTAACGGCAAAAGTGGCATAGGGGTAAGCTGTGGACTGATAATAAGCCAAGAAACCGTCGCAAAGCTTTTTGAGGTCAGCCTCTCCGAGCAGATACTCTCCTACAACGGCATAAGGCAAGCCGTCAATCATTATCTCGGCTGCCGATGCCACGGCATAGTCAGCCACGCCGCGCATCTCATATAGCGCTTCGACCGACGACATATAGCAGCAGTCAAACACCAAGAAGTCGAAATGCAAGCCGGACAACTCCACTGCGTAGGCGAAATCACGACAGTCAATCTGATTGTTGTAGTTGATGCCGCCGAAGTAGCGCGTCAGTGCTCCAAGCGGCGCACCGTCGAGCCCCATCTTGCGGCGCACCATCGCCTTTGACACATTGCGACGCGGCAGCCACCCCCAGCCGTGCGCCCCCACAACCATACCATAACGATTAGCCGGAGCATAAGTCTGCACATCACCGAGAATCTCTGCGATAGCATAGGGAGTGGTGGCAGAAAAGTCGTGATAATCCTTAAGGGTGAGGGTCTCGGCATGTCCGCCCTTATCTTTGATTTCAAAGAGCGAAGCTTCGGAGGCACTCGTGGCATAATACACAATCACTCGTTGTCCCTTCAAGCCATGTTGAGCCACCACACTCTCCATGTCGGAGATGTTGCGCGAGATGTAATAGCTGAGATTTTCCGACCACGGGAAAAACATAAACAACACCTTGTCGACCGGCACCGTTACTTCGGGCTCGTCGCTACAGCCGGCAAAAGGAAAGATAGAGCAAACAGTGATTATTAGTATAATGAATTTTCTGACAATCTTCATCGGTATATGATTTTCGACAAAATTACAAATCTTTTTCACAATCCACAAACAAACAACGCCCCAAAGAGCACGGTCCACAATAATTGCCGAATATTTGCGTTTAATTTGAAAGGATTGCAATCAAACATGATGAAACATTCTCTCTATATATGTTTGCTGATGGCAGTGATGGCAATGGCGGGCTGTCGCCAAGCCAAACTAAGTGTTGCCGACGAGCAGTTTGCCCGCGGCGAATATTACGACGCATCGGTGACCTACAAGAAGGTATATAATCAGCTGAAAAAGAAAGAGCAACGACCGGAGCGAGGCATGGTGGCGTTTCGCTTGGGCAACTGCTACAAACGCCTGAACATGAGTGTTCGCGCCGCCAACGCCTATCAAAATGCCATACGCTATGAGTATCCCGACAGCACCGCCATGCTCTATCTGGCACAAGCCCTTCACGCCGAAGGCAAATACACACAGGCTGTGGCAACCTACGAGCAATATCTCGCGCTCAACCCTCGCGACTCCCTCGCCCTACGCGGATTAGAGGGCTGTCGCACATCCATAGCAAACAAGGGCGTGCCTTCGCGCTATGAGGTGCATGCCGCCAAACTCTTCAACACACGCCGCTCCGACTTCTGCCCTATGCTGTGGGGTGAAGACTACGACCAAATCTATTTTGCCTCCACCACAGAGAAAGCCACAGGCGACCGTAAGAGCGAAATCACCGGCATGAAAAATGCCGACATCTTTTTCTCCAAGAAAAATGAGAAGGGCGAATGGCAACGGCCCGAAGCGGTGGAGGGCGAACTCAACACCGAGCTTGATGAAGGAATTATGTCGTTTTCGCCCGACGGCAACACGATGTATTTCACCAAAGCCCGACGCGAGCTCGACTCACCCACCTCTGTGGAAATCTACACCTCCACACGTAGCGATGCCAAGTGGAGCGCACCGGTGAAATATGAAGTGATAGCCGACACCCTCTCCACCTTCGGTCATCCGGCAGTGTCGCCCGACGGCAATTATCTCTATTTTGTGAGTGATATGCCCGGGGGCTACGGTGGCAACGACATCTGGCGCATCTCGCTCAAAGACCGGGTGGGCACACTGCTCAATCTCGGACCGGACATCAACACCGCCGGCAACGACGACTTCCCCTATGTGCGCTCCGATAGTGTGCTCTATTTCTCATCCGACGGCCATCCGGGGATGGGCGGTCTTGACCTGTTTAGAGCTGTGAAAACAGGCGACACCTCATGGCGCAAAGAGCATCTACCGGCGCCTCTCAACTCCTCGGGCGACGACTTCGGCATCACCTTTGCCGCCACCGAAGAGGGCTTCTTCACGAGCAATCGTAATGACCCCAAAGGCTACGACCACATCTACAGCTTCAAATATATCCCGGTGAAAATCACCATTTCGGGCATCGTGACCGACAAAGACGAAGAGCCGGTGCCCGGGGCAGTGATACGCATCGTGGGCAACGACGGCTCAATACAGAAGGAAGTGGCACGCGACGACGGCTCGTTTACGTTTACCCTCGGCAGGGGTGTGAAATATGCAATGCTCGCCGGCGCTAAAGGCTATCTCAATCAGAAGCAGGAGTTTGAGTCGGACAATACGCCCGAAGATGCGGAATATTGGGTGGAGTTTGTATTGCCCTCAATCATCAACCCTTCAGTGATAGAAAATATCTTCTACGACTTCGACAAAGCCGACCTTCGCGAAGAGTCGGTGGAAGCCCTCAACTCCCTAATCACGGTGCTCAACGACAATCCCCACGTGGTGATTGAAATGGCATCACACACCGACCGTTGGGGCTCGGAAGCCTACAATATGTCGCTCTCCCACCGCCGCGCGCAGTCGGTGGTGGACTATCTCATAGCCCACGGCATCAGCGCCGACCGTCTGAAAGCACAAGGCTACGGCAAGTCGCAGCCGAAGACTGTCACCAAGCGTATTAATCGCCTCTATCCACAATTTGAGGAGGGGACGGTGCTCACCGAAGAATACGTGTTGTCGCTGTCGGAAGCCGACCAAGAAGCAGCCGACCAAATCAACCGACGCACGGAGTTTTCAGTAATCTCTCTCGACTATGAATAGCAACGACGACATCCGCTATATGCGAATGGCACTCTTGGAGGCTCAGGCAGCGGCAGCAGCCGACGAGGTGCCCATCGGTGCCGTCATCACTTGCCGCGGACGCATCATTGCACGCGCACACAACCTCACCGAAACGCTCACCGATGTCACCGCCCACGCCGAGATGCAAGCGCTCACGGCGGCAGCGGCAACCCTCGGGGGCAAGTATCTCACCGACTGCACACTCTACGTCACCGTGGAGCCGTGCTTGATGTGTGCCGGAGCGTTGGGCTGGTCGCAAATAAGCCGTATAGTGTATGGCGCAACCGACGACAAACGCGGCTACCACATCTACTGCGCCAACCCCTTTCATCGCAAGACGCAAGTGACATCGGGGGTGCTCGCCGAAGAGTGTGCCGCCCTCATCACCGACTTCTTCCGTCGCAAGCGCTAACTCCCGAACGCTACACAACACAAAAGGAGACTGCACCCGATGATGCAGCCTCCCGTCCAAATTTATAGGTCTGTCTATGAAAGAGCGAATTAATCGATTTCCTCGTCAGCTTCGTAACCGCCCATTTCGCGGAGCGCGTTTTTGAGCATTACATATTGTTGGAAGAGGTGGTTGACAGGCACTTCGCCTTGAGTGTAGTCGTGTTGCGGGCTCTTGAGGAAGAAGCTCAAGAAGCGTTGAGTGCCCCAACGGCCTGCACGAGCAGCCAAGTCGCTAAGCAATACGAGGTCGAGGCAAAGCGGAGCTGCGAGGATAGAGTCGCGGCAAAGGAAGTTAATCTTGATTTGCATCGGATAACCCATCCAACCGAAGATGTCGATGTTGTCCCAACCTTCCTTGTTGTCGTTGCGCGGCGGATAGTAGTTGATACGCACTTTGTGGTAGTAGTTATCGTAGAGGTCCGGTTGATTTTCCGGCACAAGGATTGACTCCAAGGTAGAGAGCTTGCTCACTTCTTTAGTGTGGAAGTTAGCCGGCTCGTCGAGCACGAGACCGTCGCGGTTACCGAGGATGTTGGTAGAGAACCAACCCGACAAACCGAGGCAACGAGTGCCGATAATCGGAGCGAAGCCCGACTTCACGAGAGTTTGACCGGTCTTGAAGTCCTTACCAGCGATAGGCATCTTGGTCTTTTCAGCGAGCTCCCACATAGCAGGGATGTCGACGGTGGTGTTAGGAGCACCCATGATGAAGGGAGCGCCCTCAACCAATGCTGCATAAGCGTAGCACATCGACGGAGCGATATGCTCTTTGTCGTCGGCCTTCATAGCAGCTTCCAAAGCGGCGAGAGAGCCGTGGATGTTTTCGTCAACAGGAACGTAGATTTCGGTGGAAGCAGCCCAAAGCACAACGATGCGAGAGCAGTTGTTTTCGGCTTTAAATTTGCGGATATCTTCGCGCACTTGCTCCATCATATCCCAACGGTTTGCACACTTCTTTACGTTGTCGCCGTCGAGGCGCTTAGCGTAGTTGTGGTCGAAAGCTGCGGTCATCGGCTTGATGGCGAGCAATTCGTCTTTCACCGGGTTGATATCTTTTTCTTTGAGCACTTCAGCGTTGATAGCCGATTCATAAGCATTAGCAGGATAAACGTCCCAAGCGCCAAACACGATGTCGTTGAGGTCAGCCATGGGCACGATGTCTTTGTAGTGGAGATATTTTTTGTCTTTGCCCTTGCCCACACGAATCTTGTCGTATTGAGTCATAGAGCCTACAGGTTTTGCCAAACCTTTACGTGTCATAAGCACGCCTGTCATGAAAGTGGTAGAGACGGCACCTAAGCCGACAACGAGAACGCCTAATTTGCCTTCTGCTTTTTTTACGTTACAATTTTCCATTTTCTTCTGAATAGTATTGTTTTGTTATTTCGTCATATTTTTTTGACCGTTTTGTTATTTCCACAAAACAGCCTACATTTCGTGGGGTCAAAAGTACAGCTATTTTCTTAGATACAAAATTATTTTAAAATAAATAAATGGTCGAAAAACCCTAAATCTTAGTAAAAAACGGAACAAATAGTGAAATTATATTAAATATGCGCTATTTTACGCCAATTGTGTTAAAATCACTAAATCAGGCATTTTTCCACATCAGCGAGTTGCGAGATAATCGAGGGGTGCATCTGGTCGTCTTCCTCTTTGGTCCACCCCTTGCCCTTGAGCCACGCCACACGGCAACCGAGCGACTCAGCCGGGAGGATGTCCTTCTTATAACTGTCGCCCACCACGAGCACCTCCTGCGGCTTCAATCCGAGGGCATCCACACCGAGGGCGAAGATGCGAGGGTCGGGCTTACGAATGCCCACCACGGCACTCTCCACTACCTTAATAAAATAGTGACGGAGATTGAAATCCTCGAGCACCGTCTCCACATTACCGTAGAAATTGCTCACGAGCACCATGGGCAGGCGCTCATGGATAAAATCGAGGGTACTACGCGCTTCGGCAATCGACTCCTTGGCGCGGTTATAACAATAGAGGGCTGTGTGCAGCGCCTTTTCTTCCACCGGATAATCGGCGGGGAGCATCTTATTGTCCACGAGGTATGCAATCTCAATGCGCATCTTGATGAGGAGCAAGTCGTAGAAGTTGTGGTGAGGGAGGATGTGGCGCACCTTTGCAAGCTCTCGCTCAGCAAACACGTAACACTCGCGAAACTGCTCCTTTGTCACCGGCACATCGGCATCACGATAAGCATCCCAAATCACCTCACTCCAGTGCACGCCACGGCTGTCGATAGTGCCGCCGTAGTCGAAAATCACGCCTTTAATTTTAGTATTTTCCATCATTCAACTCGTTGGTAAAACGGCGACAGATGCGTTCGTGTCGCAAAATCATATAGACTAACATAGCATTAAGCACCACCAGCTCGAAAGCGAAGTAGAGCCATGGCATCAGCGCAAAGAGCGAGCAGAAGAGAGCTATGGAGCGGAGATTGAAAGACAGCCAGTTGGTGTATTTCATCAGCGGCTTACTCTTGGCGCGAAAAGCATCACGAAACTCTTGGGGGATATCGTCGCCGAAACGCTGCTTGAGGGTGCGGCGCAGCTCCTGCATGCGAGGGGTGAGCACCTCCTGATTGGCGGTGTAGTTACGATAGAAATACATCGTGAGTTTTTTCCAGAAATTGCCCTTCCATTCCACGGCGGCATATTGCTTGTCGAGCTGCTCGACGCTGTCGAGCTCGCTGCCCTCCTTGCCTTTAATGAAAAAGAGATGAAATTGGCGATAATAGTCGGCGGCAGCAGCTTGCTTGGCATGGCAAAGACCGGCAGCCACAGCCATCACCCACACTACCCAGGGATGAGCGCCGAAAAATTGACTGGTGGCATTGACACGGAAGCAGATGGCGAAGTAGATAGCCACAAACCAGAAGTCGCCGCTGAGACCGTCGAGGATGCGTCCGAGGCGCGAATATTGCTTGGTCATACGTGCCAGCTGGCCGTCGGCGCTGTCGAAGGAGTTAGCCCAGATGAGCAAAAAAATGCCAATAACATTTAGCCACAAGTCGTCGAAATAAAACATCACTCCGGCAGCCACACCGATAAAAATCGAAGCGATAGTGATGACGTTGGGGGTGATGCCCACTTTGGCGCATAGCACCGCCCACATATAGCCTATCGGGCGATAAAACAGCAGGTCGATGGTCTCTTCGGTGTCCATCGATTTCAGCGTGTCCTTATATTTTACCTTTTGATTGTTTACTTTCATTTACAGAACGATAAAAAACATTCTACTTATTTCAGTTTAGATTTTATCACGTTGAGCACCGCCTTTGCGATAAACGGCGCCGCCTCGTTGCGACAGGGAGCGAAGCTCGGCCAGTCGTTGAAGTCGATGATGCGGATAGCGCCGTCGGGCGACACTATGCAGTCGCCGCCGTAGATTTCCACTCCGAGAGCTTCCGAAGCATCATGGCAAATCTTTTTGAGATGCTCGATGTCGAAATCTATGCCCTTCGACTTTCCGTTGATTGCTTCCAGCCCATACTTGCTATGCCCCTCGTCGAATGGATAAAACCAATAGAAAAAGGGCGAGTTGCGGATGCCGTAAAACTTAATGAGGTCGCCCACGAGATGTCGATTGATGACAGCGCGCTTGATGCCGCGATAGAAGTATTCTTGGAGCACCTCCTGCGCCTCCTCGGCATGCCTGACATAGCTCACGTCTTCCTTGTGCATGGCATGGAAGTCGCCTCGCTTTATCCAGCAATTGTTGATGTTGGCTTGACTCAGTTTAACCACTACAGCCTCGTCGGTGTCCACGATGATGCTGTCGGGATAAGGGATATTGTTGCCCAAAAGGATGCGCGTCATCCGTTCGCGGGTACAGTTTTCGATGCCATAACCCGAATTAATCACGATAGACCCCCTGTCTTCCTCCTCTTGGAGCCTCTTAATCGATGCCTGCTCGCGACACATATTGAGAATAATCTTCTCGGTCACCTTGCCGCTGTTAAACTGCTCTTCGCTGTAGATGTTTACGACACAACCGCGCTTGCGGAGCTGGTCGGCAGTGGCATTAAAGATAGCGGCATCGTTGCCGATATGATTAGGCGAATAGGCGCCGGCCCTCATAATGCCGGCAATAGAAATTTCAGCCATTATTGTTATTTGTTGAATAATCTGAAAGAGAAATTACACTGACTTGATAAATGCCTCAGCCTTTGAGATGTCACCGGCATGGTCGACATCGAGGATTTTCCCCATAGGATAGGCTTTGAGATGCAATCCCGCCTCTACGAGAGCGCGCTGGAAATTGCGCATACGCGCCACTCCTCTCTCTATACACTCCTCGAGCACTCGGATAGCCTTGTCGTTGAGCGCATAGATACCGCCGGAGATGTAGCGAGCGCCGTCGTAACGCTCATCGCGAAAAGCCGTGATGTTAAGGTCGGGGTCGGTTTCCACATATAGCGGCTTCTCATCGTCGATGAAGTCGGTGACTGCCATCATTCCGTCGCAATCGGAGGCTTCCATAGCCTCGATATAGGGGCGGAAGTCTTCCTCGCGAAAGATGGTGTCGACGGTGGTGAGGCAGAATCGTCCTTTAGGGATGCGGCTCGACAGCTCAAAAAAGCTATGCATCGAGCTGGGTGTGGACTTCACCACCAGATTAAAAGGCACGTCGAGCGACAATCCTTCGAGATATTCTCTCACCTCAGTCATTTGCTCATTGACAATGATGCTGATGCTCTCGGCATTGCACCGACGAAACAGGTTGATAAGTCTTCCAATCATCGGTTCGCCGCAAATATCCACCAACGGTTTTGGCTTTGCCACTCCCTCTTGAGCGAGGCGCGACCCTTCGCCGGCGGCAATGATAGCGTAGTTCATATAGAGTAAAAAAAAATTAAGCGTTAAGAATTTCCGTGTCGTCGTTGTCGTCTTTAGTAAGGTCGAGCACCTCCTTGTCTCCGCTCTTGTCTACATATTGTCGGCGTAGCGGATTGGCGCGCATCTCATAGTAGTCGGTGCGCGAGCGGAAGATATCGATGGCGCTGTAGATGGCGGTGCGCATCGACGCTTCGCAAGCCTTGTTTTGCCCGGCGATGTCGTAGCCGGTGCCATGGTCGGGGGATGTGCGCACATAAGGCAAGCCGGCGGTAAAGTTCACACCTTCGTCCATGGCGATGGTCTTAAACGGTGCCAGCCCTTGGTCGTGATACATAGCGAGGACTCCGTCGAAATGCACATGCTGTCCGCTGCCAAAAAAGCCATCGGCGGCATACGGTCCGAAGGCGAGGATTTTGTTGTCGTAAGCCTCCTCGATAGCCGGAGCGATGATGTCTTTCTCCTCATTGCCGAGCATACCGTTTTCGCCGGCGTGAGGGTTTAGCGAGAGCACGGCTATGCGGGGCTTTATGATGTTGAAGTCCTTGCGCAGCGACTCGTCGAAGATAGTGAGTTTGTCGACGATGGTCTTCTTGGTGATAGCCTCCGGCAGTTTGGCTATGGGGAGATGAGTGGTGACAAGCGCCACTCTCAACGAGGTGTTGAAAAGAATCATCAGAGCCTTGTTGCCCTCACCCACACGTTGCTCGAGAAATTCGGTGTGTCCCGGGAAGTGAAACTCATCGCTTTGGATGCAATCTTTATTGATTGGTGCTGTGACCAGCACATCGATAAAGCCGTTGCGGAGGTCGTCGGCAGCACGCTCCAGGGCTGCTAAAGCAGCCTTTCCCGATGCCTCGGTTGGAGTTCCGAGGTCGATTTTCACTTCTTCACCCCCCATCACCTCCACGAGGTTGTTTACACCGTCCTTAGCGTCGGCGGCGCGCTGGATGAGCGAGAAATCCACTGAAGGCATCTCGAGCGCCTTTCGGTAGTAAGCGAGAGCTTTAGCCGAGCCATAAACAATGGGGGTGCATAGCTCTGTGATTGTTGCATCTTCGAGGGCTTTCATAATCACCTCATAACCGATGCCGTTGATATCGCCGTGAGAGATACCCACGCGAATTTTTCTATTTAGATTCATAAACGTTGTTCAACAGGTTGGTTTTGACTTGCAAAAATAGCAAAAAATCTCATTGTATCAGCATATTCACGGCTGAAACTTCACTATTTCAAAATAATTTGATGTAGGCAAGCGATGCCACGCTAATCACAATCCACAGCAAAATGCCCTGCACCAATGGCTTTACTCCCACGGCTTTAAGCACATCGACGGAGAGCGACGCTCCTATGAAAAACATAGTGATAATCAACCCCTTGCGTGCCAATCCGGCAATGGCGTGACTCACAGGCTGAAAATCTTGCAGCAGGTAGGTATTAGCCACGATTGCGATGATGAAATAAAGGATAAACCAGGGGATTGAAATCTTGTTGCCTCCGTTTTTAAAAATTGCGGCGGTGAAGAGAGCCAAAGGAATAATCCACAACGCACGGGTGAGCTTGATAGTGGTGGCTACCTGCAAAGCCTCCTCGCCGTAGGCTGCGCCGGCGCCAACGACAGAGCTGGTGTCGTGGATAGCGATAGCCGCCCAAGTGCCGAATTCCTGTTGCGACATGTTAAGCCAGTGTCCCAACACGGGGAAAATAAATAGTGCGATGGCATTAAGCACAAAGATAGTTGCCAATGCTACCGACATACTTGAATCTTTAGCTTTGAGCACCGGACCTACAGCGGCGATAGCGCTACCACCACAGATAGCCGTGCCGGAGCTTACAAGATAAGAAGTGTCGCGGTCAACCTTCAGCAATTTATAACCGATAATCATGCCGATAGCCATTGTTCCCACCACGGAAATGACGGTAAACGCCATACCTTCGCTACCCGACTTTAGCGACTCTTGCAGATTCATTCCAAATCCTAATCCCACTACGGAATATTGCAGCAGATATTTCGATACTTTCTTGTTAAATGCCGGAAAAGCTTGCGAGCAAGTGAGGGCGAACGCCAAACCGAGAAACAACGCCACCGGCGGTGTTACCCATTGAGCAGCCGGAGCGCATCCCGGCACATAATCCAAAAGCAGGCAACCTCCGAGTACAGCTAAAATAGCGATGTAAATTGCCTTCCTGTAGCGCTTCAAAAAATCAAACATCTTTTTCTTTCTTTAAAATATGGTGCAAAAGTAGTCAATTTCAGGCAAAAATGTCAAGAAAAATCACTAATTTTGCAATCATCAAAAACAAACGGCTACCAGAGATATGGAATATATGATTTCCGACCTTGCGTTGATACTTGTTGTTGCCGGGATTTCTACGGTGATATTCAAGCGGCTGAAGCAACCGGTGGTGCTCGGGTATATTCTTGCCGGCTTTCTTGTCAGCCCCCATTTCGGATATTTTCCTACCATTATCAACGAGTCGAACATCGACTTTTGGGCGGAGTTGGGCATAATTTTTCTGCTGTTTTCGTTAGGGTTGGAGTTTAGCTTCAAGAAGTTGATAAATGTTGGAGGGTCGGCGGCAGTCACCGTGATAGTCATTGTGTCGGGCATGATGACCTGCGGATACATTGCCGGAAAGGCGATGGGCTTTTCGAGCATCAGCAGCCTGTTTTTAGGAGCGATGCTGTCGATGTCGAGCACGACAATCATACTCAAAGCCCTCAACGACCTGAATATGAGCCACCGGCGCTTTGCACCTCAAGTGCTTGCGGTGCTGATAGTTGAAGACGTATTTGCCGTGATAATGATGGTGGTGCTCTCGTCGATAGCCGTCAACAACACGGTGAGCGGCGAGGAGTTGCTGAAGAGCGTTGGCAAGCTGGCATTTTTCCTTGTGATGTGGTTTTTGGTGGGCATCTATGTCATCCCGAGTTTTCTGTCGAAGCAGCGCAAATATCTCACCGACGAATTAATGCTTGTGCTGAGTGTAGGTCTATGCTTTATGATGGTGATATTCTCGTCCTACTCAGGCTTCTCCTCGGCGTTAGGCGCCTTTGTGATGGGGTCGATACTTGCCGGCACGAGTGCCTCGGAGCGCATCGAGAAGCTTATCACCCCTGTTAAAGACCTCTTTGGCGCGATATTTTTTGTGAGCGTCGGGATGATGGTTGACCCCCATATTCTGACCACCTATGCCATACCGATACTCCTATTGTCGGGAGTTGTGATAGTCGGCATGATATTGTTTGGCACCGCGGGGATGCTCTTAAGCGGACAGCCATTGCGCATAGCTATCGAGTCGGGCTTTTCGCTCACACAGATTGGAGAATTTTCATTTATCATAGCCACCCTTGGCATGAGTCTCGGAGTGATAGACTCCAACCTCTACCCTATCATCGTATCGGTGTCGGTCATCACCACCTTCTTCACTCCCTACTTTATCAAGCTCAGCGACCCCGTAGACAGATGGCTTGAGAAGCACCTTCCACGCGGGTTGATGCGACTTCTTTCCAACTATTCGGAGTCGACCACCAAAAACGAGAGCGAATTTACGGCGTTGTGGAAGAAGATACTCAAACGCAGCCTCACCCGCATCCTTATCTATTCGGTGGTGCTTGTGGCGGTGCTCGTCTTGTCGAAATACGCAATCTTTCCACTTGCCGAAGACCTTGGGGGCGAAGTGTGGGGAGAGCTGATAGCGGTAGGAATCACCCTGTTGCTGATGGCTCCGTTTTTGTTGGCGTTGTGCTATCCGAGCGCAAAAAAATGGGAGAAAGAGAAGCTTCAGACCACGGTGAAGAGCAATGTTCCGTTTTTTGCCATTCGGTTTGTGAGAGTAATCATAGCGTTCGGCTTTTTGGTGTTTTTCTTGTTGAGTGTCTATTCCCACGCCATCGTGGTGACGCTCCTCATCGCCATAGCCACCTTGGCAGCCATCCTGGTGTCGAAGTCGGTGAGACGCCACATCAACAAGATAGAAAACAAATTTATCGACAATCTCAACGAGCGCGAACTTCGCCGCAGCGGTCGCAACAACAACCTTGTGAGCGACATGCACTTGGCATATATTGATGTGACACAATCAAGCCCCATCGCCGGACAACGGCTGGCAGACTCCGCCATCGGCAAACGCTTCGGCGTGAATGTGGTGGACATCCAACGCGGGGAGTTGCAGATACCGATACCCACGGGCGACACACGCATCTTCCCGGGCGACACTCTCGGGGTTGTGGGCACCGACGAGCAGATACAGCGTATGCTTCAATATGTGGAAAAGCAATCGTCTGACATCACAACAAGCGACGATGTGGAAATCGATTTTACATCTATCGAGCTGTCGCCTACCTCAGCCGTTGCCTTCAAGAAAGTGGGGGAAGTGGACTTTCGCGGCAAATATTCGGTGATGGTGGTGAGTGTGCAACATCCCGACGGCACCTTTGAGAAGCCCCGCGCCGACACACTGTTGCAGCCGGGCGACAACGTGTGGGTCGTGGGCGACAAAAAGAAAATCAAACAATTGATATAGACGTAACTACATAATAATAAGATATTCATTATGCACGAAAAAATTATCATTCTCGACTTTGGTTCTCAGACCACACAGCTCATTGGGCGTAGGGTGAGAGAATTAAATGTCTATTGCGAAATTGTGCCCTACAACAAGATGCCGAAAGACGACCCGTCGGTGATTGGCGTCATCCTATCGGGCAGCCCATTTTCGGTCTACGACGACAAAGCCTTCAGCATCGACTTGTCAGAGCTACGCGGACGTTATCCTATCCTCGGCATCTGCTATGGAGCACAGTTTATCTCCTACACCCTCGGAGGCAAGGTAGAGCCTGCAGGGTCGCGAGAATATGGCAGAGCCCACTTGACGCACGTGGATGGCGGCAATCCCCTGTTTGCTGACATCGATGAGGGCACACAAGTGTGGATGAGCCATGGCGACACCATCACCGCCATCCCCGAAGGCTTCAAGGTCATAGCATCGACCGACAAGGTAGCAATCGCTGCCTATCAAGCGGGCGAGGAGAAGATGTGGGGAGTGCAATTTCACCCCGAAGTGTTTCATTCCGAGCAGGGCACACAGCTGCTTCGCAACTTCGTGGTGGGCATCTGCGGGGCGAAGCAAGATTGGAGTGCCGCCTCGTTTATCGAGACCACGGTTGCAGCCTTAAAGAAGCAACTTGGCGACGACAAGGTTGTGCTGGGGCTTAGCGGCGGTGTCGACTCGTCGGTGGCGGCGGTGCTTCTCAATCGCGCCATCGGCAGCAACCTCACTTGCATCTTTGTGGACCACGGTATGCTTCGCAAAAACGAGTTTCACAATGTGCTTCACGACTACGAATGTCTGGGGCTGAATGTGATAGGCGTTGACGCCTCGCAGAAATTTTTCAGCGAGCTGTCGGGCGTGACGGAGCCTGAACGCAAGCGCAAGATTATCGGCAAAGGGTTTATCGACGTGTTTGACGAAGAAGCCCACAAGATAAAAGACGTGAAATGGCTTGCTCAAGGCACCATTTATCCCGACTGCATCGAGTCGCTGTCAATCACCGGCACTGTCATCAAGAGTCACCACAATGTGGGAGGACTCCCCGAGAAGATGAATCTACGGCTGTGCGAACCGCTGCGCCTTCTCTTCAAAGATGAAGTGAGACGTGTGGGCAGAGAGCTGGGAATGCCGGAGCACCTCATCGGACGTCATCCGTTTCCCGGTCCGGGACTTGCCGTACGCATCCTGGGCGACATCACCCCCGAGAAAGTGGAAATCTTGCAGAATGCCGACGACATCTTCATCCAAGGGCTTCGCGATTGGGGCCTCTACGACAAGGTGTGGCAAGCGGGAGTGATATTGCTGCCGGTGCAGAGTGTGGGCGTAATGGGCGACGAGCGCACCTATGAGCGCGCCGTGGCGTTGCGAGCTGTCACCAGCACCGACGCTATGACTGCCGACTGGGCACATCTCCCCTACGAGTTTCTTGCGAAGGTGAGCAATGACATTATTAATAAGGTGAAGGGAGTGAACCGCGTGTGCTACGACATCTCCTCCAAGCCGCCGGCAACCATCGAGTGGGAATAATCGCACACTTTACACAACTATTGAAGCCATCCGGGATTTGCTCCTGAATGGCTTCTTTTTTATAAGCCTACACAGCCGATTGGGAGTTAACGGGCGGCAATGATGGCTTTGGCTTCGGCGATGACGAGAGCGACGGCGGTGGCGTCGGCATCTGTCCAGAGGGTTGCGCCACGACGGTTGTTGAGCATCATCAGCGAGGGCAACGCACGGTCGGCACCAATCATCGTAAATGTGGGCAACATCTTGTGAGCCACCTCCGATGCCTCGAGGATGTCGTTGTTGGCGAGAGCCTTCTCAAGGCGACTAATATTGGTGATAGTGTCGGCAATGAAGGCCGACAAAATCTCGCATGCGGCGTCGTTATCATCTTCCACAAAAGCAGTGAGAGCGTCGAAATTATAAGGATGGCGGCTTGTGGCACGGCGAAGAGCCACAACGAGCTCACTAATGCTGAAAGGCTTGTGGAGGCATCCGGCAAACCCTTGTTTGCGCACAGTGAGGTCGTCGATATCGCTACGCGCCGACACGGCAACCACCGGGATGCCGGAGATTGTCTTGACAAGGTCGAAACCGGAGATTGCCGGCATCTGAATGTCGGACAGCACCACATCGATGTGACGCCCACTGACAGCCTTACGCAAAGCGTCGATGTCGCTGCACACTATGGCATCGGCGCCCGCTTTACGGAGCATCGACTGAGTGAGCTGCATCTGCAGGCGGTCGTCGTCGATAACGGCTACAGCGAGCGGAGAAGCGAGACGAGTCTCCCCCGCCTTAGGATTATCAGCAGATGAGGTCGGCTTCATGGGCAAAGTAATTGTGAAAGCACTCCCCTTCCCCTTGGAGCTCACCACGTTGATATCCCCGTCGAGGAGTTTCACCAAACGCAAGGTGATAGCCAATCCGAGACCGAAACCTTCCTCTCCTTGAGCGTTGCTCAGGCGAGAAAACTCCTTGAAAATCCTTGACCTCTCACTGTCGTCGATGCCACAACCGGTGTCGGCGACGGCTATGTGCCACAATCCGTCGCTCACCTCGGCAGACAGAGATATAGAGCCCTGCTTAGTAAACTTCACGGCGTTGCTCATCAGATTGTCGACCATCTGCCTTATCCTGAAAGCATCACCCTCGATGGAGCAGTCGAGAGCAGGATTGATATATACAAACGCCTTCAGTCCCTTCTTCGTTATTTCCGGCATAAAACACTCAGCCACATCTTCCACCAGGGCCTTCGGGTTGAAGGGCGCAACATTCACATCCATCTTTTGAGCCTCCAAACGGTGGAAATCGAGGAGCGAATTGACCAACTCCAGGAGATGCTGAGCGGAGCGCTGCATATTATTGATGTAAGTCCGCCTCTGAGCCTCATTTTCAGAGGTTTGGAGGAGCTCGGCGAAGCCGATAATCGAGCCTGCCGGAGCTTTGATGTCGTGGGTGATGGTGAGCATGAGTTGCTCCCTCGCCGACAACAAGTCTTCGGCACGCTTCTTAGCCACCTCCAGCTGACGTCGATAGTGAACGCTACGAGTGATGTCACGCCAAATGATGATGAGAAACACCACGGCGAGGATTAGCGCCACGAAAGCCGCCAAAGCAATCTCTTCGGCGGCATCTTGGCGTATTGTTTGAGCCTGCCTCTGCTTAAGGCGGAGCATTCGTTCACTGTCGTTGACGATGTCTTCGAGGAGCTCCGCGAGCTTGTTGCTAAGCTCTTGTCCGGTGGCACGGAGCGAGTCGGTGCGCTGACGTAGCTGTGCAATCTGCTCAAGGCGAGCGTTGCTGATGTGCCGCTTGATGTTAGCGATAGCCTCATTGTTGGTCATAGCCACGGCTTGTTGCGAATAGAGAGTGTCGAGCGCCTGAGTGTGTGACATACCCGACACGGTGAGCGAGTCGGTCTTCGCTGAGGAGAAAACGTCTTTAAGTCTGCCGAAGAAGTTTTTTCGTTTTTGATGGATTACGTATTGGTTGGTGGTGACGGTGTCGGAGGCAGAAACCATCTTTACGGGCTGCAAAATGCTCTGTTGGCGAGAGAGATTATGCAACAATCGCTCAAGGATGGAGTCGGACTTATCCACACGGATGGCATCCACCAAATCGTCCATTGTAGCCTCCTTCAAGTCGAGGAGGAGCATCACCGAGTCAATCCTTTCCACTTGTTTTTTGTCAGCGGTAAACGTGCGAAGCGAATCGATAGACAGGCGCGTTTGAACAATCATCCGGCGATATAAAGGCAGGCAATCGGTCTGACCGGCACTGACACTTTGCCCCACCACTTCAGCTTGATAGAGGTTGGTTACGACGGCATTTGTAGCCCTCTGACGGCGGTTGATAGACTCCTAGATGTTGTTGCTTTGAGAAAGCGCATCAAGCTCATCGTCGACAAAGAAATAGGCTGCCGCAATCAACGCCACGAGCAAGATATAGCCCAGGGCAGTGATTATTCGCAGATTGGATTTTGGAGATTTCATATAGGGAGGTAAAAAAGTAATCAATTTGCAATGATACGAAAAAACAGTGCTATTTGATACCTATTTAATAATATTTAGCAAAAGAGGAGGACACCCCTAAAGGCATCCTCCCCTCTCATAATGGGAAATAAATATCAACTACTAATCTTCGTTGTTCAATATTTCAAGCATCTTGATAGCCGAATACGGGATACGCGTGCCCGGGCCGAAGATAGCGGCTACACCTGCCTTATAAAGGAAGTCGTAGTCTTGAGCCGGGATAACACCGCCGGCAACGACGATGATGTCCTCACGGCCGAGCTTCTTGAGCTCATCAATCACTTGCGGCACGAGAGTCTTATGCCCGGCAGCGAGCGAAGACACACCGAGGATGTGCACATCGTTTTCCACAGCCTGACGTGCAGCCTCGGCAGGAGTTTGGAACAACGGACCCATGTCGACGTCGAAACCACAGTCGGCATAACCCGTAGCCACCACTTTAGCTCCACGGTCGTGACCGTCTTGACCCATCTTAGCAATCATAATACGGGGTTGACGCCCCTCTTTTTTAGCAAACTCCTCGCACATTTTTTGCGCTTTTTGGAAGTCAGCATCATTTTTAGTTTCTGAAGAATACACGCCTGAAATAGTTCTGATTACAGCTTTATAACGACCTACCACCTCTTCACAAGCATCGGAGATTTCACCCAGAGAAGCACGCACGGCGGCAGCCTTTACAGCGAGGTCGAGGAGGTTGCCCTTCTTCGTGCGCACACACTCGGTGATAGCGGCGAGCGCTTCTTTCACCTTAGCCTCGTCGCGGTTAGCGCGGAGGTCTTCCAGGCGTTCGATTTGCTCTTTACGCACCTCGGTGTTGTCAATTTCAAGGATATCGATGGGCGCCTCTTTTTCAAGACGATATTTGTTTACGCCCACGATAGTTTGCTTACCGGAGTCGATGCGAGCTTGAGTGCGCGCAGCGGCTTCCTCGATGCGGAGCTTGGGGATACCGGTTTCGATAGCCTTAGCCATACCACCGAGTTTCTCGATTTCCTGGATGTGCTCCCAAGCCTTGTGAGCCAACTCATTGGTGAGCGCCTCCACATAGTAAGAGCCTGCCCATGGGTCGATTTCCTTGGTGATATATGTTTCTTCTTGGATATAAATCTGAGTGTTACGAGCGATACGCGCTGAGAAGTCGGTAGGCAATGCGATAGCTTCGTCGAGAGCGTTGGTGTGGAGCGATTGGGTGTGACCCAAAGCGGCACCCATAGCCTCGATGCAAGTGCGGCCCACATTGTTAAACGGGTCTTGCTCGGTGAGCGACCATCCGGAAGTCTGGCTGTGAGTGCGTAACGCCAACGACTTGGGATTTTTCGGATTGAATTGCTTCACAATCTTAGCCCAGAGCATACGAGCGGCGCGCATCTTAGCAATCTCCATGAAGAAGTTCATGCCGATAGCCCAGAAGAACGACAAACGCGGAGCGAAAGCGTCGATGTCCATACCGGCATTCACACCTGCACGCAGATATTCCAAACCGTCGGCGAGGGTGTAAGCCAGCTCGATGTCGGCGGTAGCGCCTGCCTCTTGCATGTGGTATCCGGAGATAGAGATTGAGTTAAACTTCGGCATGTTTTGCGAAGTATATTCGAAGATGTCGGCGATGATACGCATAGAGAATTCCGGCGGGTAGATGTAAGTGTTACGCACCATGAATTCCTTCAAGATATCGTTTTGGATAGTACCTGCCATCTCTTCGAGCTTAGCACCTTGTTCGAGCCCGGCATTGATGTAGAAAGCGAGCACGGGCAACACCGCCCCGTTCATAGTCATCGACACCGACATCTTATTTAAGGGGATACCGTCGAAAAGCACCTTCATGTCTTCGATAGAGCAGATAGACACACCAGCTTTACCCACGTCGCCCACCACGCGAGGATGGTCGGCATCATAACCGCGGTGAGTAGCGAGGTCGAAAGCCACCGACAAACCTTTCTGACCGGAAGCGAGGTTACGACGATAGAACGCATTAGACTCGGCAGCGGTGGAGAAGCCTGCATATTGGCGGATAGTCCAAGGGCGGATGGCATACATACCGCTGTACGGGCCGCGCAAGAACGGCGGAATGCCGGCAACGTAATTAAGGTGTTCAAGCCCCTCGAGGTCGGCTTTCGTGTAGATGGGCTTTACCGGGATAAGCTCGGGAGTGACCCATTTTTCGCCTTCGGCAATAGGAGCGTGGCCTGCGCCAAACGCATCCTTCTTGATATCAATATTTTTGAAATTTGGTCTCATTTCTGTTCTTATTTTAAGAGTTTAGCATTGAATGCTTGCAGCGTTTCGAGCACGTTGCTACGCACATGGACAAAATTCTCGATACCCTGAGCCTTCAAGTCGTCGGTGCAAGCGGGGTTGCCTGCCACCACAAATTGAGCACGACCGTCAAGGAGGCGGAATGCCTCGGGAGCATATTCAGCATATTCGTCATCGCTGGAGCAAATCACCACGATGTCGGCATTCTTTTCCAAAGCGGCGTCGATGCCGTCTTTAACTGTTGGGAAGCCGAGGTTGTCGATGATTTCATAACCGGCGCAAGCGAAGAAGTTGGAAGAGAATTGAGCGCGAGCCAAACGCATGGCGAGGTTACCGATGGTGAGCATAAACACTTTGGGGCGCACTGCCGAATGTTCGGTGGCGAGGCGAAGAGCCTCGAAGTCGCTTGCTGCGCGAGCAGTGGGGATGGTGGCTACCTTAGACTCATCCTCCTTATGGCCGCAACCGCACTTGCACTGACACTCTTCAATCTTGTTTCCTGCCACTTCGGTGAAGTTGGGGAATTGGTTTGTGCCCAAAAGCGACTCTTTGCGGCGTGCCACATCGGCGAGACGCTTCTTTGAAGTCTCTTGGAGTTGCGATTGAATAGAGCCGTCTTTGATGGCTGCATAGAAACCGCCCTTATCCTCAATTTCAAGGAACAGCTTCCATGCCACGTCGGCGATAGAAGCGGTGAGAGTCTCCACATAGTAGGAGCCGCCGGCAGGGTCGGTGATTTTATCGAGATGGCTTTCCTCTTTCAAGAGCAGCTGTTGATTGCGAGCTATGCGCTCGGAGAAATCGTCGGGCGTTTTAAATTGCGCATCGAAGGGTAAAACGCTGATGGAGTCGACACCTGCGAGAGCAGCCGACATTGTTTCGGTCTGCGTGCGGAGCAAGTTGACGTGAGCGTCGAAGATTGTTTGATTAAATTTGGTAGTTGCGGCATGCACATTCATCTTGCAAGCGCAGTCGCAAGTGGGATTGTAGGCTTTCACGATTTGAGCCCAGAGCATGCGAGCGGCGCGAAATTTGGCGATTTCCATGAAGTAGTTGGAAGTGATGCCCATATTAAATTTGATGCGCGAAGCAGCGGTTGTAGCGTCGATGCCGGCCTCGGTGAGTTGCGCCATCCATTCAGCTCCCCAAGCCAAGGCGTAACCCAATTCTTGAGCGATATAAGCACCGGCGTCGGAGAGGAGCACGGAGTCGACAGTAAACACTCTCAACCCCTTTACGGGAGCGGCTACATCCACGAGCTTTGCAGCGATGGCTTTCACGTCGCCACAGAAGTCGGCGCCCTTCTTGAGAAGTCGTACAAACGGGTCAAATTTCACGGAGCCTTTAAAAGTCTCCGCCTTTCCGGCTTTCACCACATAAGCCACGAGAGCTTCGGCGTTGGCGAGGGCGTGTTTTTGGCACGCTTCGAAGTTTACTTCCACCTTTTCGAGGTCGATGTCGGCGAGCAATGTAGCCACATCAGCCTCAGTGACAGCGCCTTGGAGCTTAAAGCCGAGCGAAGTTACGCCTTTAGTGGTGAGGTCTTTAGCCTTAGCGTTGGCTTGGGCTACATCAGCCACTTCGATGTTTTGACGCACGAACCATTCATTGTCCAAACGAGTTCCGCGAACGAAAGGATATTCGCCGGGAAGAGAGTCGGTAGTTTTCAAATTTTCAATGTCTTCAGCGCGATACATCGGCTGCACATTGAAACCTTCATTTGTTCGCCACACTAATTTCTTTTCGAAATCAGCGCCTTTGAGGTCGGCAACGACCTTGGCTTTCCATGTTTCCGTGTCGACGGCAGGAAATTGGTCGAACAATTTTTCTCTGTTTTCTGCCATAGTTTTTAAATATGAGTTTAGAGTTTAGATTGTGTTTCTACTTCTTTTCCGTTTATATAGTTAAAACACACAAAATTAATAATTTTAATTTTGATAGACACCCTATTTGCATATAAAAAAACGTGCGACAATTGAAATGCCACACGTTTTAATAATTTTTTACGTTATTTCAGTCTATTATTAACCTTTGATAGCAGCGATGCCCGGGAGCACTTTGCCTTCGATAGCTTCGAGGAGGGCGCCGCCACCGGTAGAAACATACGACACTTTGTCAGCTACACCAAACTTGTTAACGCAAGCCACGGAGTCGCCACCACCTACGAGAGAGAAAGCGCCGTTGGCAGTAGCTTCAACGATAGCGTCGGCGATAGCGCGAGAGCCGTCAGTGAAGTTGTCAAATTCGAACACACCTGCGGGGCCGTTCCAAAGGATTGTCTTTGCGCTCTTGATGACGTCGGCAAAAGCCTTGCGTGTTTCAGGACCGGCATCCATACCTTCCCATCCGTCGGGGATATCGTTGGAAGGGCAAATCTGACGGTTAGCGTCGTTGCTGAAAGCGTCGCCAGCAACGCAGTCGGTGCCGAGCACAAGGTTTACGCCTTTTTCTTTAGCTTTTTTGATGATGTCGAGAGCGAGGTCGAGCTTGTCGTCTTCGCAGATAGAGAGTCCGATTTTTCCGCCTTGCGCTTTAGCGAAGGTGTAGGTCATACCGCCGCAGAGGATGAGGTTGTCGACCTTGTCCATGAGGTTTTCGATGATGCCAATCTTAGTCGACACCTTAGAGCCGCCCATGATAGCGGTGAAGGGGCGCTTGATGTTGCTGAGGATATTGTCGACGGCAGTCACTTCCTTCTCCATGAGATAACCGAGCATCTTGTTGTCGGCGTCGAAATAGTCGGCGATAACGGCTGTTGAAGCGTGCTTGCGGTGGGCGGTGCCGAAGGCATCGTTAACGTAGCAGTCGGCATAGCTTGCGAGAGTTTTAGCAAACTCTTTTTGGCGCGCTTTCATTTCCTTTTTAGCTTCGTCGTAAGCGGGGTCAGCTTTGTCGATGCCCACGGGCTTGCCTTCTTCTTCGGGATAGAAGCGGAGGTTTTCGAGCAGGAGCACTTCGCCGCTCTTGAGGGCGGCAGCTTCGTCGGCAGCCTTAGCGCAGTCGGGGGCAAACTTGACGTCGGCACCCAAAGCGGCAGCTACGGCATCTTTGATTTGACCCAATGACATTTTCGGGTTGACTTTACCTTTAGGCTTGCCCATGTGAGACATAATGATAAGAGCGCCGCCATCGGCAAGGATTTTTTTCAAAGTTGGGAGGGCGCCGCGGATACGAGTATCGTCGGTGATTTTACCATTTTCATCCAAAGGCACGTTGAAGTCAACGCGCACAATTGCCTTTTTACCGGCAAATTTGTAGTCTTCGATAGTCATTTTTGTCTAATATTTAAAAAGTTGATATTTCTATATTTTCGAGCACCAAAGTTATATAAAGATTTTCAATTGACGAATTATTTCTTTAATAATTTGTGTGAATAATTATCAAATGATGCCTTTGTTTTTCAAGATGGCTGACATTTGCTCTTTCAGCTCTCGGGCTTTGAGGGCTGCCACGGCGGCAAAATCTTCGCCTTCAGAGGCATAGATGATGCCTCGGGAGGAGTTGACGAGCAAACCGCAGTCGTCGATGATGCCGTAGCGAGCCACCTCTTCGAGGCTGCCTCCTTGAGCGCCTACACCCGGCACGAGGAGGAATTTATTGGGAGCCACACGTCTCACCTGTTCAAACATACGCCCTTGAGTAGCTCCGACGACAAACATGGTGTTGTCGTCGTTTCCCCACTCCGAGGCTTTCGACATCACACGCTCGTAGAGGGGCACACCGGCGTTGTCGGTGGTGAGCTGGAAGTCGTGGGAGCCTTTGTTGGAAGTGAGACCCAGCACAATGACCCACTTGCCTTCATATCCGTAGAAGGGCGTGATAGAGTCTTCGCCCATGTAAGGAGCCACGGTGATGGCGTCCACATCGAGATGCTCGAAGAAGCTGCGAGCATACATTGCGGAGGTGTTGCCGATGTCGCCACGCTTGGCGTCGGCGATGATAAACTGGTCGGGGTAGTTGTCTTTGATGTATTTCACCGTTTGCTCGAGGGCGGTCCACCCTTCGATGCCGAAACACTCGTAGAAAGCCAGGTTAGGCTTGTAAGCCACGCAGTAGGGAGCGGTGGCGTCGATGATAGCTTTGTTAAACGTAAAGATAGCGTTTTTGTCATCTTTGAGATGCGGAGGCAGACGGCGGATGTCGGTGTCGAGGCCTACGCATAGAAATGAGCCTTTGCGGCGGATGTTGTCGAAGAGTTGTTGACGTGTCATAGGAAGATATGCGTTAGAGTTCGGTTTCTTTCAGTTTCTCGGCATTTTCGGCAATGATAAGATTGTCGATGCAGTCTTGGATGTCGCCGTCCATAAAGGCGGCAAGGTTGTAGATGGTGTAGTTGATGCGGTGGTCGGTGATGCGACCTTGAGGATAGTTGTAGGTGCGTATCTTCGCCGAGCGGTCGCCGGTGCTCACCATTGTTTTGCGTCGTGAAGCGATGTCGTCGACATATTTCTGATGCTCTTTGTCGTAGATGAAAGTGCGCAGACGCGCCAAAGCCCTCTCTTTGTTTTTAGGCTGGTCGCGAGTTTCGGTACATTCGATGAGGATTTCTTCCACCACTCCGGTGTTTGGGTTTTTCCAGTTGTATCTGAGTCTGACTCCCGACTCCACCTTGTTTACGTTCTGCCCGCCGGCGCCACCGGAGCGGAACGTGTCCCACTTAATCTCGCCCTCATTGATTTCCACGTCGAAAGGCTCAGCTTCGGGGAGCACAGCTACAGAAGCAGCTGATGTGTGGACACGGCCTTGAGTTTCGGTTGCGGGCACTCTCTGCACGCGATGCACCCCCGACTCATATTTCAATGTTCCGTAGACTTTGTCGCCGGTTACGGAGCTGATTATTTCCTTGTAACCACCGGCAGCACCTTCGCTGAAGCTCATCACTTCGAGCTTCCACCCTTTAGATTCGCAGTATTTGGCATACATACGGAAGAGGTCGCCGGCAAAAATCGCGGCTTCGTCGCCGCCGGTACCGCCACGAATTTCGAGGATAACATTTTTGTCGTCTTCGGGGTCTTCGGGGATAAGCAACAGCTTTATCTCTTCTTCCATTTTAGGGATTTCGGCTGAAGTTGTGTCGAGTTCCTCCTTAGCGAGCTCTCTCATCTCCGGGTCGCTCTCTTGGTCGAGCACTTGACGGGCTTCATCGACGTTTTTGAGCATTTGTCGGTATTTGTTAGTCACTTGAGTGAGTTTCTCCAAGTCTTTGTATTCTTTGGTCAACTTGACGAAACGTTTCATGTCGGCAATCACAGATGGGTCGGTGATTAGCAAACTTACTTCTTGAAAACGCGCGTCAATGCCTTCAAGACGTTGCAAAAGAGTGGTTTCTGCCATAATCGTTGTTTTGTTTGTGCAAAATTAGTGATAATTGCTGAAATTTCAAATTCTTTTGAAGCATTTGGCGTGAGTGGATGTTGGAGGAGCGGTGGTTATAGAGCGACGTGTATCCATGCTCCGTCATTCTCCCATATCAGCTCGGTGTGGGGCAGCGACTGAAGGATGTTGTAGAGGCGGCGATTGCATCCGTTGGTTGTGATGTCGGCGGCGCGCCCGAGGAGATGGTAGTTCTTGGGTGCGCCGCCTACTGCTTTGTTGAGCTGCGGACAACGGTATCCGCTGTTGACGGTTATAGGTTTTCCGAGGGCGGAGCGTGCCGGGTCGAGCACTTGCCTGACGAGGCGTATGAGGTGGGCTGTTGCGGTGGCGTCGGGGACGTTGGCGATGCCCTTGCGTTGTGCGGTTGCCGAGGAGGTGAGTTCGTCGAGAGTGAAATGTTTCATTTTTGCATTGATTTGAGGTGGTTGATAATTGATTTTAAGGAGTCGTTGTTGGCGGCATGTTGGAGGAAAGAGATGAGGTTGTTGATGTCTTCCTTCTCCTTTACCGACGATTTTTCGAAGACGCTTTTCACCTCGATGGCGGCGATGGCGACGCTCCCGATGAGGGTGAACAGCGGCAGTGTAGGCACATCGAAGCCTTCCACCACTCGTGCGAAAAAGCCGGCGACGATAATCATAGCGTCGACCACCGAGAGCACTATCAGCACATTGTAGTAGCGGGCGAGCTTGTCGACGGTGCGACGGAGAGCGCGGCTGCGTGTAGCGTCGCCACGGGCACGAGCCTTACGGATGCCGCTCACCATATCGGCGAGAACAGCCAGGAGTACGAGGATGTATTCTGCTGCCACGATGCCGAGCAGCCATGCGATGCGTATTGTGTTTTGTGATTCCATGGTGTGAGTGTGTGTGTTTAATTATGCAAAAATAAAAGAAAAACGCCCGTCATTTCTTGAAAAAGAAGATGGCGGGCATGTGGGGATTACGCTATTTTCGCTCTCTGAGCTGATAGGTGCGCGAGCGCAGGAGAGCGCCTAAATCGGGGGCTTGCTTTTGCTCCTCCGGGGAGATGATGTCGCCCACGGAGATGTGATAAGTCTCGTCGTGGTGGGAAAACACTTCGGAGGGTAGTCGGAGGGTGCGCAACTGCCAGCATGCCACTCCGAGGAAGTTAAACAGAAAGCTGTTGCTACCATGGAAATACACGGGGATTACCGGCACATTAAGCTGCTGAATGAGGCGAATGATTGAGGGCTGCCATGGGCGGTCCTGCAGGTCCATCCGGCGGTTAATCTTCGACATTGCGCCGGCGGGGAAGAAACCCAGGGGATGGCCTTTTTTCACATGGAGCATAGCCTCACGGATGCCTCTCATGGTGATGGCTTTCTTTTCAGGGTCGTTGCTTGCCATGGGGTCGACGGCGATGAAGTTGGGGCGCATGCCTCGTATGTAGTTGAGCATTAAGTTGACCATCACCTTATAGTCAGGGCGTCGCGAAGCGAAGATGTCAATGAGCATGATGCCGTCGATAGCGCCGAAGGGGTGATTGCTCACAGTGATAAACGCCCCTTCGGGGAGGTTGTCGAGCACGTGCTTTCCGTCGATGTGCATAGTGATGCGGAAGTCGTCGAGCAATCCTCTGACAAAAGGCGCGCCGGGAGTGTTAAGGTTGCGATGATGAAAATAGTTGACGTCGTCGAGCTTGAGCCATTTCATCAGGCGATGAGCCAACTTAGGCTTGTCTTTGAGGAATGGCACCATCCGAGAGATGTCGTAGTAGTCGAGCACGGCGCGCTTATCGTCATCGTTGTCGGTGTCGACCTCCGGGGCTATGCCGGTGATGCGTCCGCGCTTGGTGAGCGCCGGCCCCACCCGATAAGGGTTTTGTGGGGTGGCTTCTTTGGGGGCTTCATTCCAAGGGATGATGATATGGTCGTCGTTGGGGGTTACTGTCATAATATTTTTTTTGCAAAAGTAATCACAAATTGGTAAACAAGCAAATAATTGGCGCTACAGGGGTGGCTACTGTCGACGACTACTTCAGGCGCAACCATCGGGCGATTTTCTCCTTCAGCGTGGGATGCCAGCTGTGAGCGCAGAGGTGGATGGCATAAGAAGCGTCAGTGACTTCGTGCTTGTTGCCGGCGAAGATTTCGGAGCGGTAGATGTGTATGCCTTCGTCGAGGTTTTGGTCGATGTCTTTGTAGAGGAAGCCGTAGCGTTCAGCCACTCGTGCATAGATTTGTGGCGACAGCACGTCGGTGGCAAGCGAGCCGTCGTCTTTGAGAAATGACTTGTCGGCATACCATTGCAGTACGTCAGCGACAAACGGATGCCGCGGCTCAGCCCCCATCACGGCTGCTTGTATCTGAATGCCGCTCACAAAAGCGTCTTTGATGCGATTGCCATTGCTGTCGACGAGCTCCATCGCGCCGTCGCGCTCTATCTGTGTGGGATGATACTCCATGCTTGAGAAGAAGCGGTGGTGAAGGAAGTCATCGAAACGGCGCAGTATCTTCACGTCGCTGTCGAGGTATATGCCTCCGTCGTGATAAAGGGCATACATGCGGATATAGTCGGCGGCGAATGCCCATTTTCGGGTTTTGATGGCTTCGAGCACATATTGCGGAGCCTCCCGGATGGGGAAGTTGTCGGCATTCCAGAGTTTAATCTTGTAGTCGGGCATCACTCGCTGCCAAGAGTCGAGGCAGTAGCGTATCTTTGCCGGATAGTCCTCGCCACTGAGCCAACAAAGATGTATCACTTTAGGTATCATTTGTGAGAGAGTTTTAGTAGTTGCTTAATGCGTTGTTTGCGTTCATGTTTTTTCTCGAAGGCGTCGAGGGCGGCAAGAGCTTTTGCCACCGTAGCCTCCTCGTCCCAACGGCGGGCTCGTGAGTAGGCAGCCACCATCGTGAGGTAGAGGTCGCGGCGATGAGTGAGGGTGCACAGGTTGGCGATGCACAGATGGTCGGGCACGGTGTCGGCAAAGAAGCGCGAGCGGTTGGTGTCGACCACACTGAGACGGTAGCCCTCCTCGGTGGGCTGATAGAGGAAGTTGCCGAGATTGAGGTCGCCGTGCATAATGCCCTTGAGGTGCATTTCAGCCACAAGGCGGGCGATGGCTTCCGCCAGAGAGTCATCGTAGTGGTCGGCAGCCACCAGCGCAGGAAATGCCGGAGGATAAGGGCAATCTTCGCTCACGAAATATCCCACCGAAAACAACCCGTGGCGCGGCTCTTCGAGGAAAGCCACCTCGCGGGGGGTATCGAAGCCGCGACGGCGAAACTCCCGGGCGCAGTGGTAGGCACGATAGGCTTTTGTGGTGCGGAAGAAGGTGTAAGCCACCTGCTGAAAAAGGTTGACCCTCTTAAAACGCTTAGCCACAAGGGTGATGTCGTTGAAGCGGATGCGCATCACCAGGTTGCGTCCGTCGTGCACCACCTCCCCATTGCGGCGGCTCATCGTCTCGCCCAAGTGTATCATCTCCTCCTTGAGGGAGGCATAATCAGGATTTAGGGTGAGTTTCATTTTTGTTGAAGTATTTGTTGGTATAAATCGATGAGTTGGCGTGTCTGCGTCTCCGCGCTGAAACCTGCGGCATGGTGCAAACCCTTTTCCACCATCTCCCTTCGGAGATGCTCGTTGCCGAGGATATTGTTGAGGCACTTTGCCAATGCTTGAGAGTCGTCGGCATCGACATAGAGCGACCCTTCGCCTCCGGCTTCCTCCAGGCAAGAGCCTGTGGCAGCCACTACGGGCACTTGCGAGCAGAGCGCCTCGAGGATGGGGATGCCGAAGCCTTCAAAGCGCGAGGGATAGACAAACGCTTCGGCACCTTGATAGACTGCCGGCAATTCCGCAAAGGCGATGTCGTGGCGCATCACCACCCTCTTCTCCACACCCAGGGCGCGAGCGCGTTGCATCACACTCAAGGCATAGGGGGTGTGTCGTCCCACAATGAGCAGCGCTACCTCGCTGTCGGTAATCATTGGCAGAGCCTCCACGGCGAGCATCACATTTTTTCGCTCTTCGATGCTTCCCACATTCAGGATGTAACGCTTGGGAAGGTTGAGCTTGGAGGTGACGGCAGTGCGCTCCTCGGCTGTCAAGATAGAGCGAAACGAGGGGTCACAGCCTTGATAGATTACCGTAATTTTGTTTTCGGGGATGCCGAAAAATTTCACGATGTCGCGCTTTGTACATTCGCTCACGGCAATGATGCTGTCGGCGACACGACAAGCGCGGCGAAATTTGTAGGTATAGATGAGTCGGTCTATCGGCTTATAACATTCGGGATAGCGCAAGAAGATGAGGTCGTGGATGGTGACCACCGACTTCACTCCTCGGGCGCGGTGGATATTGAGGGGCAGCTCGTTGCTCAAGCCGTGGAAGAGGTCGATGCCGTCGCTCTGCAGCCTGCGGGTCACTCCCCACACTCTCCAGAGCGAGCGTAGCCCTCCGGTGGCAGTAATCATTTGAGCGCGGGGGCACGCTTGCTCGAAGAGGCTCAGACGGCGGCTTTCGCGCCTTTCGGGGGCATAAAGCACACACTGCGTCTGTGGAGCAAACCGCGCTATTCCCTCCACGACATATCGGCTGTAATTGCCCAATCCCGTGAAGTTTTGCACTATTCTCTTGGCATCAAATCCTATTTTCATCAAAGGCGCTTGTATTGGCTGGGAGTCATTCCCGTATGGTGCTTGAAATACTTGCCGAAAAACGACTGGTTGGGGAAATTGAGGCTATAGGCTATCTCTTGCACATTCATTGTGGAATATTTCAGGAGATTTTTTGCCTCCATGATTACCGTCTGGTTAATCCACTCGGCGGCGGTGCGCCCGCTGATGCGCTTTATCAGGGTGGTGAAATATTTCGGCGACAGGCGCAGCTGTGAGGCATAGAATGTCACCGACCGCTCGCGTTTATAGTTTTCGCGCAACACATTCATAAACTCGCGGAAATAACCGGAATTTTTGTTGAAAGCGTCACGGTCCAAGAGTTTCGACTCGTTGATGTTTTGGTCGATGACTCTGCCGATTTTATAAAACAAGGCGGTGAGCAAGCCGCGGAGCACGTCGATGGTATGCTCATCATCAGCGTGATTGCGTATCTCTTCTTCCAACACGTCTATCAGGCGATTGATTTCGAGGAAAACCGACCGGGTGAGTTTCAAGCTCTGCGAGTATTTCAAGACAAGCAGCTTCTGCGCCATAGGCTTCAGGTCGAGGTTCATCTCGTTGAGATGCTCGATGTCGATTACGACGACTCTTGCGTGGCAATCATTGACCTTCGTAGCACTCATTATCTGTCCGGGAAAGTTGATATATAGCATATCTTCTTCCAGCAGAAACTCGTCGGAGTTGGTGCTGATGGTGACATTGCCTTTCTCACAACAGAGGAGCACAAAACCATTGATGCTGAAGGGATGCACAAATGCAATATCCGGATGAGTTGCACCTTGCGACTCGCGACGACCGATGAGCAACCCGGAGTTGTACACATCGTCGGGGTCGGGCTTGAAGATTGACATCAGCTTGTCAACTGCCAAACAAGGGATTTCCGTGACATGTCGACTTTTTCTATCCATATTGTTCTAAATAGTTTGAAATACAAAAATATTACTTATTTTCCAATTAATGGCAAATAATTCCTATTTTCTTACCAATAGAACAAACTTTAATACAAAAAGTTCACAAATTTACTTATCTATCTTCCGGCAGCGGAGGAGCGGTCGACGTCGACACCCACATTGATGAGCTTATCGAGGTTTCGTTTTTGCTTGCCCCATCGCAGATTGTAGCTCACACTGATGTAAGGCAGGCGAATGTCGGCGCGCATATGATTTTCGTTGGTGTTCCACTTGTTAATCAACATCGACCCCTGGTCATATTTACCGAAGGGCATAATCATGCCGATGGCGAAGCTCCATTTCTTCCAATTGTAGGTAAGGTCGACCAGCGAGATGCTCTCGGGCCAGGAGATGACCTCTCCGTAGATGGTCTTCTCGGCGCAAATGTATTGGCAAGAGAGAGTGAATCCGTAGTGAGTTGCCATGACAGCCACGTTTCCGCTCCAGTTGTTGTGATAGTGCAGATAGTCGGCGCCTTCCATCCTCTCGTGGCGGAAACTCACAGAGCCACTTGCCATAAGCCATTGAGGTATCACCACCACCTGCGGCGAGAAGCGCAGGGCAATGTTTCGCAAGCCCTTGGAGTTTTCGTAGCCGGTGACCAAGCGGTCGCCGCGCCACCCCAGGCAGGTGGTGATAGCGTCGCTGTTGTTGTAGGCGATAGCGCTGAGGGAGGCGTTGATGCGTGGGAGGAAAAAGCGGTAGGTCAGCGAAAGTTTGTAGGACTTCGACATCTTGAGGTTGGGGTTGCCTTCCACCCATTGGAAGCCGTCGATTTGCTGAGCCACTACGTTGGTTTGCGACAGAGTGGGAGCGTCTTGCCACATTTGGTAGCCCAGGCGCAACGATGTGCGAGGACTAATCTGATAGTCGACCGACAGCTGCGGACGCACCATCCACTCACTATTGCCTTGTCGGGTCTCGACAAACTTATACTTCACCCAATTAGCACCTAAGCCGGCAGTTAGGGCAAACTTACCCACTTTGGCGAGATATTCACCGTAGAGGTTCATGCGGTCTTGTCGCTGATGAAACACGGCTCCATCGAGGTTGTGGTAGCTGCTGCGGTTGCGGTTGGCGCCATAGTTGATGCCGGCGGTAAATTTGGAGTTATCCCACTCCTTAATGTAGTTGGCTTCCATGCCAAAAGCCTTGTTAGAGTCGTGGATGAAGGTGTGTACATTGGTGTGTGGGACGGTGGCAGTGGGGCGACGTTCGAGATAGTCGGTGTAAGTGTCGCCATAGTAGGCTGACGCTCTACAGTCGACCACCAACGTCTGCTTCCGCTCAAAGTGTTGCTCCAGATACATCGACAGCGAGGGTTTGTAGCCAGACATGCCTTGATTGTCGGTGATATAAATCTGCTCGTCGCTGTTGCTGAGCGTCATGGTGCCGTTGTAGCATTTCTCGGTGTCGAAGGTGGCAGACGACGATAGCGACACGTAGAACGTGGTGGTGTCGGGCTTCACATAGCTGTAGGAGAGCCACGCATTGCCCCAAGTGTCACACACATAGCCCTCGCGAGGCGTCTCCCGGCGAGTGAGAGTGGTGAGGTCGGGATAGGTGAAGCGCTCGTAATAGTCGCGATGAGCGGAGATGTGGTTGGTGGCTTTGAGTAATGCGCCCACATTCCATTGCGAGCGACCGCTATTGAGTTTTACATCCGCGTTGTATGTCCCCCAGCGCAGATTTAATGCCGGACGTGCCGACAACATCAGCGACCCGCCGACGGTGGGGTTGGTCACAATGAAATTAAGCACACCGGCAACCTTGCCGTAGCGTAAGCCGGGATTGTTTATCCATTCCACTTTCTTTATCGACTCCGGAAGCAACGACTTCACCTGCTCGATGCCCACCATTCTGCCGTTGATGCGCAGTTGCACCGCTTCTCCATAGGTGGTGATGGTTTGCATGGCGTCATTCACGACGATTTCGGGAATCATCAGATTGTTAAGCAGTTGCACTCCGTCTTTGGCATTTGCCACCGCCGATGCCGACGGCCGATAGACGTCCATATCTACCTTATGCACCACCGGCGATGCCGCCACCACAACCTCGTGGAGCTCCTGAGCGGCAAGGGTTGCAACAGTGTCGGCTGCCTCCTCTTGTGCCTTTGCCAAGAAGGGCAGAATTATCATTATAAAGATTGTCCAATTTTTCATATTCGTATGGGTTTCTGTCTTTTTAAACGTGATACTTGCTGTTTTGTGACATAATCATGATTATTTTTTCGTGCTTTAGATGTTTCAGAGGCGGAAAAAAGTTGCATAATTCACCAATTTTTTTCCTCTCAAACTTGCTGATTCTTTGTCTTTTCTCGGACAATTCGGGGAGTTTTGTGTTATATTTGCAACATTGATATACCACTAATACACACATAGTTATGACTTACATCGACCTTATCAACCGATTCTGGGA
>SFVH01000038.1 GCA_004561555.1 bacterium | reverse complement strand
GGAAGTGATTGAAAATCTCCAGGAAATGGAAGACGAAGGTGAAGTATATGAATGTATAGAAGATATTTGGCCCGACTATCCCAGCAAAGAGGATTTCTTTTTCAACGAAGACGAGTATTAAGCGGGTATTTTCGGAAACAACAGATAATCAATGGCTAAGCAATGCGTATTTGTTTAGCCATTGATGTTTTTCGGTAGATAGATGCGTAATTATTGTTTGCCTTTTGTTTTGATGTCAATGGCTGTGACATGGTTAGAGATATATCTTCAAAAAATGTGGGTAAGAAGTTTTGAGGAGTAGCGGATAAATGCTACTTTTGCCACGACAAAGCCCGGATGCCGAGTGGTGTCGGGCATTTATTTTTGTGGACTATGAAGATTTTCAAAAGAAATTGGGTGGTGCCAAAGGGTGTAGAGCCCACTGAGCTCGACCGCAAAGTGATGTTCTACCAGGAGCGCGGACATATAGTGCCTCGCCGCAATTTGATTAAAACACCCGAGCAAATAGAGGGTATCCGACGCAGCGGAGTGGTCAACACCGGTGTGCTCGACCTTGTGGAAAAAGAAATCCATGCCGGAATGACCACTGCAGAAATCGACCGATTGGTTTATGATTATACCACTGCGCATGGTGCTATACCCGCACCTTTGAATTATGAAGGTTTTCCCAAAAGCGTATGCACCTCTATCAATGAGGTGGTGTGTCACGGCATCCCTTCTAAAGATGAAGTGCTTGAGGAAGGAGATATTGTCAATGTCGATGTCTCCACTATCCTCGACGGTTACTATAGCGACGCTTCGCGCATGTTTATCATTGGCAAGACCTCGCCGGAAAAAGCAAAACTTGTGCGTGTGGCTAAAGAATGTCTGGAAATAGGGATGAAGGCCGCCAAACCTTTTGGCTTTCTTGGCGACATTGGTCATGCCATTGAGCGCCATGCCAAGAAAAACGGCTTCTCCGTGGTGCGCGACCTTTGCGGTCATGGGGTAGGGTTGGAGTTTCATGAAGACCCCGAGGTGCTTCACTATGGGCGTCCCGGCACCGGGATGCTTCTTGTGCCCGGAATGGTGTTTACCATCGAGCCGATGATTAATATGGGCACCTGGAAGGTGTTTGTCGATTCGGAAGACGGATGGACGGTGGTCACCGACGACGAGTTGCCCTCGGCACAATGGGAGCATACATTTGTGATGACCGACCATGGTTTGCAGATATTAACGCGATAAAAAATGCAAAAACAGTTAAATTTTCTTTTTAACATCGGTTAAATCTTCGTGGTGATAGTAAATTCAGTGCCTTAAAATTTCGTATGTAAAGGAAAAAATAGTAGCTTTGCAAGCGTAATTTGTTGTTGCCGACTCCAAGAGAGTGTTGATTCGTTATGAGCCTGTTTTAGCGATACCGAAACGCAATGCCTGATCGTGCTGTCAGTAATATCAATTTACAAAATAGAGAATAAACAATTGAGATTATTAATACCTATGTAAAACTTAATCAATTCTTGAATGAAGAGTTTTTGTTTTCAGTTGAATCGTAGGAGCATTCTGACCTTGCTTATGGCAGTGATGTTTGCCCTTCCTGCGTTTTCACAACAGATAACAGTGCAAGGCACCGTTATCGATGAGAATGGCGAGCCGGTAATCGGTGCCAGTGTGGTTGACCAAGGGACGAAAGCCGGAACGGCTACCGACTTTGACGGTAAATTCGTCCTTAACGTAGATTCCAACGCTACGTTGACGGTTAGTTATGTAGGCTATCAGCCCACTTCCGTTGCGGTCAATGGTAAATCTAACATTACAATCAAGTTGTCATCGAGCAGCGTGGTTCTTCAAGAAGTCGTAGCCATCGGTTACGGTGTTGTGAAGAAAGAAGATGCAACGGGTTCAATCGCGATGGTTAAGCCTGACGAGATTGAAGCCGGTCTTGCTACGTCTGCACAAGACCTTTTGGTTGGTAAATCTCCGGGTGTGGTTGTAACAACCAGCGGCGGTGACCCTCAAGCAGGCGCTACTATCCGTGTGCGTGGCGGTTCTTCGTTGAACGCCAACAACGACCCGTTGATTGTGATTGACGGTGTGCCCATCGACGGTACCAGCGTGCAAGGTATGTCAAACCCCTTGGCAATGGTTTCTCCGGACAACATCGAAACGATGACTATCCTCAAGGATGCTTCAGCTACCGCTATCTATGGTTCGCGTGCATCTAACGGTGTAATCATCATCACCACCAAGAAAGGTCAAAAAGGCAAACCTCAAATCAACTTCTCTGCCAATATGTACATCAATAAGGCTCGTCGCACTTGGAATGTGCTTGATGCAAGCGCTTATCGCAACGTAATCAAGAATTTCTGGGGCGAAGATTCTGAGGCTTACCGTGCTCTTGGCAATGCCGACACAAATTGGCAAGACGAAGTGCTCCGCACCACAATCTCTCAAGACTACAACTTGAGCGTCGGTGGTACTGCCGGATTCTTGCCTTATCGCGTTTCTGCCAACTTCACCAACAACAAGGGTATCGTGCCCAACTCAAGCATGAAGCGTGTCACTGCAGGTATCAACCTTACTCCGAAGTTCTTCGACGACCACTTGAGCGTACAACTCAATGTGAAGGGCTACTACTTCCGCAACAACTTCGTTGACGGTGGTGGCGCTGTAGGTGCTGCTGTTGCTTTCGACCCGACTCATCCGGTTTATGACAGCACTATCCAAATGACCGAAAACTCCACTTCGAAGCTCTACGATGGTTACTTCGTATGGCGTAACGGTGCTTCTTACAACATCAACGCTACCGACAACCCTGTTGCAATCATCAACGCTCGCGACAACTATGCCGATGTGTTCCGTTCGAACGGTAACTTGCAACTCGACTATGCTATCCATGGCTTCGAAGACCTCCACGTTAACGTAAACCTCGGTTACGACTGGAGCCGCACTGAAGAAGACAATTATTTGAAAGACAACTCGCCGTTGACTTGGGACAACTACCTCCGCGACGGTTCAGGCGTTTATCAATACACCTATCAATTGAAGCAAAACACCCTTCTTGATGCTTACTTGAACTACAAGAAGACTGTTGACGCTATCGATTCTAACTTCGACCTCACTGTAGGTTACTCTTGGCAACACTTCAAAAACCGCGGTTGGAACAACAACGGCGTGTTTACCAGCGCAGGCTACGGCGCTCCGGTGGCTAATGCCGACGGCACTTACACCCTTATCGCCAATCCTTCTGAAGGCAGCCATATCGGTAAAACTTACCAAGACCTCCCCATCATCCCTTGGATGAATGAATTGCAACTCATCTCGTTCTTCGGTCGTTTCAACTACACTTTGAAGGACACCTACTTGCTCACTTTCACTCTTCGTGATGATGCTTCTTCTCGCTTCAGCAAAGACACTCGTTGGGGTCTCTTCCCTGCATTGGCTTTGGGCTGGAAGATTAACAACATGGCATTCATGAAGGATGCTTCTTCAATCAACGACCTTAAATTGCGTTTGGGTTGGGGTGTGACCGGTCAACAAGATATCGGCGACTACTATCCTTACCTCGCAATGTATCAACAAGCTACTCAAGGCTCTTACTATCCTGTGGTTGATGCCGATGGCAAGGTGCAATATGTGCCTACTCTCTACCCGGGTGCTTACAACAAGGACATCAAGTGGGAGGAAACCACTACTTGGAACGCCGGTGTTGACGTTGCATTCCTTAACAACCGTATCACTGCATCTCTCGACTGGTATCTCCGTGAGACCAAAGACCTTTTGGCTTATGTGACCGTACCTATCGGTTCTGCTACTTCCAACGAAATGACCATCAACGTCGGCTCGATGAAAAACATCGGTTTGGAATTTGCTATCAACGCTCGCCCGATTGTTACTAAAGACTTCACTTGGACCATTGACTACAACGTGGCTTGGAACAAGAACGAAATCACCAAACTTAACAACTCCGATGACCCCAACGCTGTTATCAACGTAGGTGGCATCTCCGGTGGTACCGGTAACACCGTTCAAGCTCACAAAGTAGGCTTCCCGGCTTACACATTCTGCCTCTACGAGCAAGTGTATGACGCCAACGGCAAACCTATCGAAGGCGAATTTGTTGACCAAGACGGCAACGGCGTAATCAACGATGACGACCGCGTGCTCCGCTATCAAAAAGACCCGAAGGTGACTATGACTATGAGCAACACCTTTAACTATAAGAACTGGGACCTCGGCTTCGTGCTCCGTGCCAACTTAGGTGCAAAGGTTTACAACAACGTGCTTGCTCAACGCACCGTGCTCAACCGCACTTATCAAAACACTCACCTCTCCAACTTGGTTGAAAACGACGTATACTTCACCGGTGAAACCAATGCTAACCTCTACTACAGCGACTACTACTTGCGCAGCGGCGACTTCTTGCGTTGCGACAACATCACGCTCGGTTACACTTGGCAAAACCTCTTGAACAACAACTTGCGTCTCCGTCTTTACGGCGCAGTTCAAAATCCGTTCGTAATCACGAAGTACAACGGCTTGGATCCTGAAGTGTTCGGCGGTATCGACAACAACGTTTATCCGCGTCCTACTACCTACACTATCGGTCTTGTAGCAACTTTCTAACCATTAAAAAATCAGAGAATATATGAAATCAATAAATAAAATCTTTTTTGCGGGAGCAGTTGCGTTGACACTCGGCATTGGTGCCTCTTCTTGTGTCAATGACCTCGACCTCAAGCCGGAAAGCGCCACTTCGTATTCTTGGGCTGATATTGAGGCTAATCCTGACGAATATCTTCCGCAAGCATTCAACAAATGCTACGCCGTGTATGCCTACTCAGGTCAAAGCGGTGAGGGTTCTGCCGACTTGAGCGGTATGGACGCCGGTAAATCTTGCTATCAACGTGCATTGTTTATGCTCAACGAAAAGACCACCGACGAATGTGCGTGGATTTGGAAAGAAGACGGTGTAGACAATCTCGTGCAAGGTTTCTGGGATAATGGTCACGGTCTTGTGTATGGTGCCTATAGCCGTCTTTATGTAGCTATTGCTATCTGCAACGACTTCATCCGTCAAGTGAATGCTTCAGGCATCGACTTGCAATCAAAACGTACCGAATATAATTGCTCTAAGCAATATCTTCTTGAAGCTCGCGCTCTCCGCGCTTTGGCTTACTGGAACGTGCTTGATATGTGGGGAAATGCCGGTTGGGTAGACGACACCGTACCTTACGGCACCAACGCTACTCCGATTGCTCGCATTGACCTTTATAATAAGTTGGTTACTGAGCTCGAAGACGTTATCTCCCAATGGCCTGCTGCCAACGCTAAGGCTCAATATGGTCGCGTAGGCCTCGACGGTGTGAAGATGCTTCTTGCTAAGGTTTATCTTAACTCTGAAGTTTATACTAATGGTGCAAAGGCGGAATTTGACAAGTGTGCAAAATTGTGTAAGGAAATTATCGAAAACCACAAAGGCGGCGGTTTCGACAATTCAGGCTTGGCTAACCACTACCTCGCTCTGTTCTCTGCCGACAACGACCGTTATATGCCCGGTGGCAGTGCTTCGGCTGAAAACGAAATCCTCTGGGGTGTGCCTTACGAAAACACCTACGTGCAAGCTTATGGTGGCACTCGCTACTTGATGGCTGCTGCTATCGGTGACGGCAAGACTTCTTACACTGAAGTGGACCTCAGCAAAAACATCTTCTATATGCAGAAGTCTGACTATGCTATCAACGACCAATGGGGCTGTATGCACGCTCGCAAGCAATTCTCTGAGAAGTTTACCGACGCCAACGACGTGCGCGACGACTTCTGGAGCAAAGAGGCTGAAGGCTTCACTATCGAAAACACTAACTACTCTACTTTCTGCAACGGTTATGCTCCTATCAAGTTTACCAACTTGAAGACCAACGAAGACGGTACGTTTGCGTTGAAAGACCCGAACGGTCCTACAGTGTTGGGTAACATCGCTGACGAAGCTAAGGTGCTCAAGGATAATGTTCACCCCGACACCGACCTTCCGCTCTTCCGTCTTTCCGACGTTTACTTGATGCTTGCTGAATGTCAGCTTCGCGGTGCTACCAACGTCACTGCTCAAGAAGCTCTCGATGCTGTGAATGTAGTGCGTCGTCGTGCCAACGCTGCCGCTTACACCAGCCTCAATCTCCAAAGCATCATCGACGAGCGTGCTCGCGAGCTTTATTGGGAAAACTTCCGTCGTAGCGACTTGATACGTTTCAACATGTTTACCAGCGGTTACAACTGGGCATGGAAGGGTGGCGTGCTTGAAGGTACAGATATTGCTCCCTATCAGACAGTGTTCCCGATTCCTGCAAAGGTTATCGCTGCACAACCTGAGTTTGCCGCTTATCAAAACGCCGGCTATTAATATTTACATCTAAACAGTGAAAACAATGAAATTTAAATATTTATTGATGGCTGTGGCATCGCTCGGATTGTTTGCTTCTTGCGAAAGCGATGACCCTTCAGTGGCTATTGCGGAATACCACAAGCCAACGACATTTGTTCTTAATCAACCGCAATTCAGCAATGCCGTTTACGACTTGATGAATGCTGAATACATCAACTTGCAATGCTCGCAACCCGACTATGGTTACGCTGCTGCCGTAAACTATACCGTTGAGGTGTCAAACACCGAGGATTTCGCCACCGCAGCTACCGTAGCAGGTACGTTTACCGAGTGTAATATGTTTGTTCCCGCCTACGACTTCTCTACTGCCATTTGTGTGGCTAAAGGCTGGGCTTCGCAAGAAGAAATCGATGCCGAATTGGCTGCTGCCGGAGGTTCTCTTCCGGTGTATATCCGCTTAAATGCTGTTATTGCCAACTCAATGGTGAAGGATAGCGAAATCACATCCAACGTGATTAAAATCAACACCATTCCGTTCTTCGCATTGCCTCCGATGGTAGTGCCTACCGTTATCTACATGACCGGCGACTTCTCAGGTTGGGATTGGGGTAACTCTGCTGCTATGACTCAAATCCACAGCAACGAGAGCAAGTTCTGGACCATCCGCTACTGTGAAGCCGGCAAGTCTGTGAAGTTCAACATCTCTCAAGCCGACGATTCATTCCTCTCTGAGGCAGCTCATGTGACTGCTCACAGCGAAGTAGAAGGCGTGAACGCTACTGTTACTGAAGATGGTGGTGTGTCTGTCGACAAGTCTGGCTGGTATCTCTATGGTGTAGATGTTGCTATCGATGGTCGCAAGTATCAATACGACACCTATATCTTCCCGCCGAAGGTATATGTTTACGGTGCTTGTAACGGTGGTACTTGGGATGATACTTACAAGACCAGCGATTGGGAATTTGCCGTTCCCGACTCTGCAGACGGCGAATTCGTATCTCCGGCTCTTGCTGCCGATGGCGAGCTTCGTCTCTGCGTTCACCCGCGCACCCTTGCCGATGACATCGACTGGGCAGGTGCTTGGTGGCACACTGAGTTTATCTTCTTCGACGGCAAAATTGCTTTCCGTGGTACTGGTCCCGACCAAGAGCGCGTTAATGCAAGTGCCGGTCAAGTGGTTCGTCTTAACTTCGTAACCGGCGACGCTTCTTGCAAATAATTGAAATCACCTTAATTCGGCATTAGGAGTCGACATTGCTCCGCTCCTAAGCCGGATTTAATAAATGAAAACTCAATATGAAAAAATTAGGAATATTTTTAATGTCGGCTTTGGCTTTGGGTTTCACTGCCTGCGACGACTATGATGAAGCAATTCCGCAACACAACGACCAAGCCCCGATTATGGAGCTCGGCGGTGTAAAGGTTGCTGCCGGTGCACAACTCGGCGACCTCGACCTCAATACCTTAGATGCCGATGCATTGATTGAGCTTGTCAAGACTGTTGAAACTCCCGCCCTCAATGAAGGAGTTTCGGTGGCTTACGATGCTGAAATCGCTGCCGACGAAAACTTCTCTGAAGTAATCAACGAGCGTCTCACTGACGGTAAGATTTCTGTATCTGTCCTCGACGCTTGCTTCCGCGATTTTTATGGCAAGACCCCAAACGCAAAAGATCTTTATGTGCGTTTCGTGCCTTATTTCACTGACGGCAAGTCTTTTGTCCCCGTAAAGAAAGGCGAATCGTTGTTGACTACCAAAATCTCTTTGAAGCCTGTTGACCTCGGCATCGTTGTAGAGAAAGAATACTATTTGGTTGACGCTATGTTTGATGAAGGCTGGAACAATCCTGAAAAGCTTATTGTCCTCAAGAACAATGGCGGCGACGTTTACGACAATCCTGATTTTGAAGCTACAGCCGAGCTTGCTGCAGGCTCTTATCAATTGATGAGCCCGTCTGGCTTGCAAAAAGCTCTTGCTGACCCGGGCAATGAGTTTAACTATGCTATCGGTCCGAAGGAAGTAGGCATGTCGGGCGTTTTGGTAGAAGGTAGCGAAGCTAAGGTGATTAACATCACTATGGCTGGTCCCTATAAGCTCTGTGTTAATATGCTTGAAAAAACATTTGTTATGAGTCCTTATGCTCCGAAGTTGTACTACGTAGGCGACTTCTCTGCTTGGTCGCATAAAGAAACCAACTTCATTTATGAGCGTAATTCAGGTGTTCACACCGGTTTCGTTGATATGTTGAAGGGTACTCAAGTGAAGTTCTCTACCAAGACAGACTGGAGTGGTACCAACTACGGTGCCGGCGCTGCTGATGGTGTGCTTTCTGCCGATGGTGCAGCAGGAAATATTACTGTTACTAAGGGTATCTACTACTTCACTCTCGAAGTTATGAAGTCTTCTTACAAGTATACTGAAATCACTTCTTGGGGTGTGATTGGTGATGCTACTCCTAAGGGATGGGATGACGACACCGAGCTTACTTACAAGGGCAAACTCGTGTGGGAAGGCGAAATGACTTTGACCGATGGTAAAATCAAGTTCCGCGCTAACCACGATTGGGCTATTAACCTCGGTGGTGATTCAGTTGATGATATGTGGGTAGACGGTAAAGACATATCAGTTACCGCAGGCACCTACAAGATTACTCTTGACCTCAGTGCTTCTGACAACTACAAGGCTACTTTGACTCCGGTCAAGTAATCAGTTCTTGAAATAATCAGCAATGTCAGAGGGTCGGCAACAAGCCGACCCTCTTTTTGATTTTTTGTAATTATCTTTCGTTTCATAATAAATATTTATATATTTGCAATAACATAAAAACCATTAGAAATGTCGGATATTACTAAAACACAAGATGTGGCGATAACGCTCGACTTGCACTATTTGCAACTCCTCTCTCGCCTTTTTCCCACCGTTGCTACCGCCAGTACGGAAATTATCAATCTCGAAGCTATCCTCAACCTCCCCAAAGGCACTGAGCATTTCCTCACAGACATACACGGCGAATATGAGGCATTTCAGCATGTGCTTAAAAATGCCTCCGGCTCAATAAAGCGCAAGGTCAACGATATCTTCGGCAACTCTCTGCGCGAGGCTCAAAAGAAGGCATTGTGCACCCTCATCTACTATCCCCAAGAGAAGCTTCATCTTGTGAAAGACACCGAGAAAGACCTCAACGATTGGTATCTCACCACCCTCAATCAGTTGGTGTTGGTGTGTCAAAGTGTGTCGTCGAAATACACTCGCTCGAAGGTGCGCAAAGCTCTTCCCGAGGAATTCTCCTATATCATCCAGGAACTCCTGCATGAGACCTCCGGCGACCTTAACAAGCAAGGCTATACCACACAGATTATCAACACCATCATCTCTACTGAGCGTGCCGACGATTTCATCATTGCCATGTGTAACCTTATACAGCGGCTCACCATCGACTCTCTCCACATTGTGGGCGACATCTACGATCGCGGTCCCGGTGCGCACATCATAATGGATACCCTCTGCGACTATCACAACTTCGACATCCAGTGGGGCAACCACGACCTGCTATGGATGGGTGCCGCTTCCGGCAACGACAGCTGTATAGCCAACGTAATACGCATTTCCATGCGCTACGGCACCCTCACTACTCTCGAGGAGGGCTATGGCATCAATCTCCTACCCCTTGCTACCTTCGCTATGGACACCTATGCCGACGACGCTTGCACTGTGTTTGCCTTGAAGCAGAAATATGCCGACAAGACCTATCCGGAGAAGACCCTGCGCCTCATAGCTCAAATGCATAAGGCTATTGCCGTGATACAATTTAAGCTTGAAGCCGCAATCATCAAGCGACATCCGGAGTTTGCTATGGACGACCGCTTGCTGCTTGACAAGATAGACTACAACAACGGCACAATCATTATCGGCGGCAAATCTTACGACTTGCTCGACAGTTCTTTCCCCACCATCGACCCTGCCGACCCCTATAAGCTCACTCCGGAGGAAGCCGACTTGGTGGAGAAGCTCCACAACTCCTTTGTCAATAGCGAGAAATTAAGTAAACACATACGTTGCCTCTTCTCGCAGGGGAGTATGTATCTCACCGTCAACAACAACCTCCTCTACCATGCTTCCATTCCGCTCAATGCCGACGGAACATTCCGCGAGGTGGCTATCTCCGGCAAGACTTTCAGCGGTAAGGCGTTGCTCGACAAGGTCGACCAGTTGGTGAGAACGGCTTATTTCGACGGTGAAGATTATGCCCTCGATTACGTGTGGTATCTTTGGTGCGGACCCGATTCGCCGTCGTTTGATAAAGACAAGATGGCAACATTCGAGCGTTATTTCATCGCCGACAAAAACACCCATCGCGAGGAGAAAGGTTGCTACTACACTCTGCGCAACAACGAAGACACCTGCAATCGTATCCTTGCCGAATTTGGCATCAACGACCCTCATTCCCACATCATCAACGGTCATGTGCCGGTGAAGACAATTAAGGGCGAACAGCCCGTGAAAGCTAACGGGAAGATGCTCGTAATCGATGGCGGTTTCTCCCGTGCTTATCAGCCCGAAACGGGTATCGCCGGATATACACTCGTGTTCCACTCCCGCGCGTTACAGCTTGTGCAGCACGAGCCTTTCGAGTCGCGCCAAAAAGCCATTGAAGAGGGGCTCGATATCCGCTCCAATTCGTTTTTGGTGGAGTTTAACAGCAAACGTATGCTCGTAAAGCACACCGACAAGGGGAAGCTGCTGCGCAAGCAGATTGAAGAACTCAAGCAGCTCCTAAAAGCCTATCGCCTTGGGTTGGTGAAAGAGCATAGATAGCACTTTTTTCATGCTCTGAAGTCAACTCACAAGTTATCACTATATTGCTTTTCCTTTATATCCCCTTCAGGGAGAGAAATTGAGGCTATGCCAATAGGTACAGCCTCAATTTTTTCTCTTTGAGGCCATATCTGTTGTTTTTGTTGCCATTGTGTAAGCTAATAGTAAACATCACAAGCGCATCATTGCCGATGGGGTGATTTTCTTTGCCCATAACAAGCCGCTTGTGTTGCGCCACACCCCGGTGGTCAAACTCGTGTGTCGCCCGTAGCACGGATTTCAGGAGTCGGTGTGGCGAATTGTCGATAAATTGCTTAACTTTGCAGCCACTATGGAAGCATATAATTATCGACGCATTTGGGGCATCGCTTTTCCTATCCTGGTGAGCTTGGCAATGGAGCAGCTCATCAACCTCACCGACACGGCATTTATGGGACGTGTGGGCGAAGTGGAGCTGGGTGCTTCGGCTATTGCCGGGGTGATGTTTTTGGTGATTTTTATGGTGGGACACGGGTTTTGCACCGGTGCCCAAATCCTTATCGCCCGGCGCAACGGAGAGGGGCGTTTTGCCGACATCGGTAACGTGTTTTATCAGGGCATCTACTTCGTGACTGCCTTGGCGGCGGTGTTGTTTCTGCTGTCGTCTCTTTTTGTCGACGACATCTTGCGTATGATTGTGGCGTCGGACAATGTAGCACGGAAGGCATTGGAGTATATGCAATGGCGTGTCTACGGTTTTTTCTTCGCCTTTGCCGGCGGTATGTTTCGCTCTTTCTATGTGGGCACTACGCTCACCAAGACGCTCACGCTCAACTCTGTAGTGATGGTGGTGAGCAACATCGTGTTTAACTATGCGCTGATTTTCGGCCATTTCGGCTGCCCGAAGATGGGCATCGGCGGAGCGGCTTTGGGGTCGACGCTCGCCGAGGCGGTGTCGGTGGTGTTTTTCATTGCCTACACTCGCTATGGCATCAGCTACAAGAAATATTCGCTGCAGAGCATTCCTCGCTTCAGCCTTTCGGGGCAGCGTCGCATTTTGCGGCTTAGTGTGTGGGTGATGATACAAAGTTTTATATCAATCTCCACGTGGTTTATCTTTTTCATTTATATCGAGCACCTCGGTGAGGAGGCTCTGGCGGTGACCAACATCGTGAGAAGTCTATCCGGTCTCACCTTTATGACCGTGATGGCGTTTGCCTCCGCCTGCTCCTCAATAGTGAGCAATCTCATCGGCGAGGGGCACTCCAGGGAGGTGTGGCCCACGATTTTGCGCCACGTCAAACTCACATATCTGGTGGTCATCCCGGTGCTTGTGGTGATTAGCCTTTTCCCGAAAGTTTTCTTGGCTATTTTCACCGACGTGCCGCAGCTTGTCGACGCTTCGGTGGCATCGCTGTGGGTGATGGCGTCAAGCTACTTGTTTTTAGTGCCTGCCAACTGCTTCTTCTCGAGCGTCTCGGGCACCGGACAGACTCGCACCGCCTTCCGCCTCGAACTGTTGTCGCTCGTGGTGTATATGGCTTATATCACCATCACAATCTATTGGATGAGGGTGGATGTAGCGCTGGCTTGGACTGCCGAAAGTGTCTACGGTGTGATTATGATGGTGCTTTGTGGATATTATCTTAAATCCTGTAAATGGATGGGACAAAAAATATAAATATTTTATTGCTTGTTTTTCAATTTATTTTTACTTTTGTAAAAACTTAACAACACGATAATATGAAAGCTTCAAACTCCATTATTCATCGCCTTTTTGTGGCGGCAGTGATGATGCTCACAGCAGTGGTAGCTACGGCAGGTTGCTACGATGTTTCGCGTAGCAAGGGTATTCAAAACTATAATAGCGGTCAATATGCTAAAGCTAAAAAGTTGTTTAGTGCAGCCAAGGCTTGCCCCGATAAGCCGGCAAACAACGACTTGGCTTCGTGGATAAAGAAGTGTGACGAGAAATTGACCCCCTCGGGTGGCGGTGGTGCTACCTCTAAGGATACTTATATCAATGTGGAAAACGCCTCGGAAACTACCGTGCGTTTCGCCTTGTCGAGCGCCAATACTTCAATTGCCGTGTCGACCAACGCCCCCTCGTGGTCGGTGGCTGAAAAGCCTTATTGGGTGAACATCGTGAGCCGCTCCAAGACTAAACTCGAAATCAGTGTGGAGGCTGCCGGCAGTGCTCGCAGCGGTTCGCTCGTCTTGCGCACCCCCAAAGGCCACACCGCAACTATCCACATCTATCAAGAAGGTTCTGCGGGCAGCGGCAATGGCAGCGGTAGCGGTAGCAACAGCAACGTTGGCGCCGGTGATGCCGTAATCAACAAGGTGTGGGTCGACCACAACCAATATAATGACGGAGAGAAGGGTATGATTATCCACACAGACCTCACAGTAAACAATATGAAGGGGCAAGACATCTCCTACGCTGTGTTCTTCTACCTCGACGACGATATCACTCAACTCAAAAACAGTGATGAAGACTGGATTTGGTATAAGAAAGAAGCCACCGTGCTCTACGAAAGCAGTCACTGGTCTGACTTCCAGATTTTTGTGCCCTACAAAGACCTTGTAGGCGCTTCCAACTACAACGGACGTTTCGCCTTCGACGTAACCATCTTCGACGGCAGTAGCAACATCCTCATCGAAAACACCAACAACGTGTTCTCTCGCTCGTCGTTCAGCTACTCCGAAAGTCGTAGCAGCAGCAACAACGGCTCGCCAACAGCTAAAGTCAA
>SFVH01000070.1 GCA_004561555.1 bacterium | reverse complement strand
GTGCTGGGCTTTTTATACCCCGAACTGCAATTCACCGCGGCGGAATTTACGCACAAGGCGTTTTTGCCGCAGTATCTCGATAAGCATCCGCTTTTACAGGATATGCATATTGTGCGCAACTCCGACGCGCATTATCTCGAAAATATGGTTGAGCCTGCCGAGCCGCTGGCTCTGCGTGAAAATTCGGCACAAGGTATCATAGACTATATCAACGGGATATGATAGTTGGATTGACAGTATATTCTTTCTGCGGCAGGGCGCGTTTCCTTGCCGCTTTTTTGGTTCTCACTTCCCCTCTTGACAAATGTTTCTGTCTGTGCTATTTTATACATAGATATTCGAGGTACATAGTTTTTCAAGGCATATTGCCGAAGTATATTCCGTAAAAAGGGGACAGTCCCCTTTTTACGGCAAATAAAAAAGGAGGGTGCTTTATGCGTATCCACAAGGAACTTGCAAAAGGCAGTACGGGGCTGTTGGTATTAAGCGTGCTGTCGCGGCAGGAGCTGTACGGCTATCAAATCATCAAAACCGTCGAATTGATGAGTGAAAGTGTGTTTCAAATGAATGAGGGCACGCTCTACCCCATTCTGCACGCGCTCGAAAAAGAGGAACTGCTTACTTCTTATTGGGCAGACAACCCCGACACAGGCAAGCGCCGCAAATACTACAAAATCACAAAAAAGGGCTTGCGGGAACTCGAAATGCAAAAAGAGGAATGGGAAACTTACCAAAAGGCGGTGAATCGCGTGATTGGCGGCGTACAAAACGCCGTAGGGTGAGAAATGGGGGGATTGCTTTGTTCATACCGAAATTTGAGGAATATTTGCAATATATTTGCGCGGGCATTCGCAGTCACAGAAAGCGCGCCGAAATCCACGATGAACTGCTCGGGCATTTAGAGGACAACTACGAACGCGCGCTCGCCACGGGGCACAACGCCTTAGAAGCCGAAAACGAAGCGATCACAAATATGGGCGACCGAGAGGTCTTGCGCGGCAAATTCGCTCTCCTTTACAAATTTTCGCCGCCTGAATATATGCGCTCCACCGTCAACTGCTTGATTTTCGGGCTGTTATTCGTCTGTTTCCGCGTTGATGTTATACCGCTGTTCGGCAAATTTATGCCGATAATCGGGCAAATTCTTCTGCTGTGTGCGCTGTTTCGGCTGTATCGGTTTAACAAGCCCTTGAAAGCGGCGGCGGGTATTTTTACGGCGTATCTGCTTTGTCATAACGCCGCGTGGTTTATCACGGTATACGATATGCCGCAAAACCTGTGGCGCGGCTGTTTCGCGGTTGCGGCGGCTGTGTTTTTCAATGTGTTTTGCTGTGCTTTGTATATCGGCATACAAGCCTTATGCGACAAGCAGTCGGGGTTTGGCACAGGCAACTCGTTCCTGTCTTTTTGCATTCTCCCACAGCTTTGGGTCGCCTATTGTACGGTTGTAATATCTTGGAACAGCGAGCCGTTGCTGTCTGCGGAATATGCGGATTGCAATATGCTGATACTCCTCGGGCTTATCTTCCCCGTTATCGGGCTTTGGCGCGCCAAACGGATTTTAAGCCGTGCCGAGCCGGAATTTCCGCTGGAAAGACCGCTTGAAAAGCCGGGGCGGACAGGGCTTGCAATCTGCATTGCCCTGTGTCTGCTCTTGCCGCTCGGCAGTATGGTTGCGGCGGCAACACGCGCACCGCAAACGGAAATCCATACCGTTGCAGATACCGACACCACCGCTGACGCCGACGCGGCACGCACGCATTTGCGTGCGCTCGGACTGCCTGAAACGGTTTTACGGGATTTGCCCGACAGCGAGGTTTTGCACTACCGCACGGCGCAGTATATGGACATACAAGAAAACCCGCAGTCCTCGAACGGGCGAGAAACGGGTTGCACGGCATACATCTTTTATTTAAACGGTCTACCGATAGAAGATAACCCCGAAGCAGTCAGCCCCAACGGAAGATATGTGCGCGTACTAACCGTTTTTTCGGAATTTGACGACCGAGCCGTTCATTTCCGCGACGGCATCTATTTGCCGTATTCGGAAGAACCTTGGTTTCGCTTTTCGGCACTCGCCGATACGGACTTTTTCCTACTGCTTTCGGAGAAGGACGGGCAAACCGTATCTGCCAAAGCGTTTTCACGGTGGAGCGATTTGCACGACGGCGCGCAGGGATTGATGACGGGCTACGATTTTGCATTTCCGCACGGCGTTGAAAATCGCCGTATGTACTTAGCCTCCACCGTGCTTGTTAACGACAACATCGAAAGCGGATTTTCCAGTGCCTTTCACAGCGTCAGTTGGTCCATGCGCTATTACCGACAGGTTTTGCCGCTGAATATTGCTTATCGCTGTAACAACGAGCGCGCCAATGCCGCGCTAATCGACAACCAATATAGTTTGGTTTACGGAAATCATGTAAAAGAAGTCGATGAACAGGTGATTTGGTTTATGATCGATATAACCTCTGAAAAATTCGGCGAAGAAACAAAATAACAAACCGGGCAGTCGAAAAGAAAAATTCGGCTGTCCGTTTCTGCTATTCGGGGCTTGCGCAAACCGCAAGTCTGTGGTAAACTATTAGGCGTAATTTTGTGAGAAGGTGAAACTTATGTCAGGACATTCCAAATGGAGCACCATTAAGCGCAAAAAAGAAAAGACCGACAACGCGCGTGCCAAGGTG
>SFVH01000069.1 GCA_004561555.1 bacterium | reverse complement strand
GTACAACCGTCCGCGATGGCGTATCGGACTAAAAAGCATAGCCACCTCGGCTCGGGTGGCTATTGTTGTGTCGGTTATTCTGTCGGTTTCCAACGGTCGGGAAGCAGGTCGCGGTAGTTGTCTATCGGTGTCGTCGGTGGCCATGCCGCGCATCGGTTGATGACGTCGCAAAAGTAGTCGAAGACGTTTACTTTGCATCGTAGACAGGTGATGGCTAATGAGTGGTATAGTGCTGCTGCCTCGGCTCCGCTGTGTGAACCGATTGTCAACCGTCGGCGGGTCAGGGCTATGTAGCGATTGACGCGTTCGACCTCGTTGTTGTCGAGTCGATATGTTGCTAAGCTGAAGATATACGGTATCTCCTCCCATTGCTTGAGCGCATGTTCGGTGGCTGCAAGTAGCGGGTCGTCGGGCGGAACTCCGGGCCGGTCTTTGATTGCTATGAGTCTTCTATGTATTTTTTCGAGCATCACTCCTGAGTATCGCTGTCGCCACTGCAGATGTTGTTCTTCCGTCCATCCGTCTTTGCCTATTCGGTGTTTGTGCTCGAAGTGATATAATAGTCCAAATAGTTTTGCGATTTCTTGTGCCTTTGGATTGTCTTTCAGGTCAAGGAATTTTCTCTTGATATGCTGTAGGCATGGCAGTCGCCTGATTTCTGACATCTCGCCGATGCCTATATGTCGATATCCAGAGTAGTAATCACATTGGAATGCTCCTTTGAAGCCTTTGATGTGCTGCTCGAACACTTCGGCTGAACGAGAGCCGTCGTCGTAAAAGAAGTATACAAGTCCGTTTTTCATTCCGACGAACACCCAAATATATCCTTTCTTGATTTTATGGCCCGTCGATGTTGCTACTTGCAAGCGCACTTTCTGATAGGTTTCGTCTCCGCAGATGTAGTTATCTTCTAAAACTGCCTTTGCAAGTGCTTTGTAAAGATTCTCCAGCTGGACTTTCACCTTAGTGATTAGTTTTTGTGCTGTGCCTTTATCAAGGTCGAAGCCGTGTGAGCGGAAGTATTCTACAACTGCCTCAAGCGGCATGCCGTGAAGGTAGCGTAATTCGGCGAGTCCGGCGATGAACGAGGCGGTATATTGCGAGTTTAGCAGCGGTGTTGCAGGTGCTGAACCATAATAGAATTTCTTATCCTGAACATATTTCTTTATTCTGTAGATAATTTTTCTGAAGCGCATCGGCACCATGTCATAGCGTACCACTAAGTTTTCGCTGACAAATTTGGCTAAAGCGGGATCGAAGTCAGGATCGTCCGGCTCTACTATCACGGTTTCCATCTCACATTCGGGATGGATTTTACGCTTGGCACCGTTGTTTGTGCGCTTCTTCTCCGGGGTCGGCTGCGGAGCGTCGGATGCCGCTTGCTTCGGCTGTCGTTCCGAAGGCGACCCTTGCAGTCGCTTCATAGCCTGACGCGCCGCTTTCTCTTTGCTCAGCTCTGCACCCTTTCCTCTTAAAACATCTTCCAGCGATGCAATCTGCTTGCGAAGCTCATCAACGGTAGCCGTCAGCTTTTCGTTAGCCAAAGTGAGCGAATTGATAGTAGCAAGCGCCTCGTCGAGCCTCCTTTGAAGAAACTCAATCTGGCGCTGCAAAAGTTCTATCATCTCATCCTTTTTCATGGTGTAAAGTTACAAATAAATTTTCAATCGTGCAACTTTTTACACCATTTATTTTATTGATTATCAAATTATTAACATCTATTTTACAGCCATTCTAAAGCGGTTTTCGACCGTTACTTTTACAGGTGTGAGGCCCCTCATTAGTAAATAAAACTCGTCCCATTGAAGCCTACGAACGCCGCTATCGCTCTGTTTTGCAACCTCTCGGAAACGGCCTTGCGTTAGACTTTTCGTGTACATCAAAAAACCGTCACCATCCCACTTTAGAGCCTTCATTGTCTTGCGATCCTTAGAGAAAAACACATAAACATCACCCGATGCAGGAGAATGACCATCCCACGACCACACCATCTGACTCAGACCACGGATGCCATATCGCATCGACACCGGGCATCGGCACACCCATAGACGCAACCCATGCTCAAGCCCCCACATAGCAACCCTCCTTCTTCATCTTTCTGACAAACTCAGCAACAGTAGCCACATCTGTATTCGCAGGAAAACTGACGGCGATATGCCCGTCGACACTTACAGTTATCACACTACCGCAGTCAGCCGGAAGAAAACCCGCCTCCTCGAATATGACATTCTCAAACGGAATCTCCTGACAATGACGCTTCGGGCCCCATTTTCCACAAAACTTATAGCCAGGCAAATACATAACACTGAGTCCATTGTCCTTCAGGTACAAGTGCATTCTCTCAAAAGAGACACCTCGGCTTCGGCAAAATGCAGCAAAAGTACTCGGTTGTTGACCATTCTCGCAAAGATCCTTGAAATCATTATAAATCTTGGAATAAACCTTAGCCATACTACCACGCTTGGGGAGCGATTCCGGACTAAATTCGCCTTTTAGCGTCCGACGAACCATAGAGACACTTACGCCATAAGACTTGCAGAATGCAGTAAAAGAAGACGGCTGACGACCACTGTCGCACAACTCCTTGAAAGACGTATAAACACGTCTGCAAAGCTCAACATTATCCATAATTCAAATTTTATGGCAAAGTTAAGACAATTACCGACCGGCGTCAATACGTCATCGCGGACGGTTGTAC
>SFVH01000004.1 GCA_004561555.1 bacterium | reverse complement strand
AAGAAATCCTCTTTGCTGGGATAGTCGGGCCAAATATCTTCTATACATTCATATACTTCACCTTCGTCTTCCATTTCCTGGAGATTTTCAATCACTTCCAAAGGAGCGCCCGAGCGCATCGCATAGTCGATAAGCTCTTCGCGAGTAGCGGGCCAGGGAGCATCCTCAAGTTTAGATGCAAGTTCCAATGTCCAATACATAATCTTACCTTTTTGTTTGTTCTACAAATCTTCCGCAAAAGTACACTATATTATTGCTTATTTGCAATCTTTATCCCAAAAAATTTCATCAATTTGGTTGTGTATATTGTTAAATCTTGCTAAAACAAAGAAATAGTCGCTCAAGCGATTGAGATAGGTGAGCACATTATTATCAATGGGGCAAATCTTTGACAAAGTGACAACACGGCGCTCACAGCGGCGAGCCACAGTGCGGCATATGTGGGCACGCGAAGAAATCTTGGAGCCTCCGGGGAGCACGAAATTGCGCAACGGCGGCAGCTCGCTGTCGATAAAATCTATTTGCTCTTCAATGCGCTTGACGTCGTCGGCATCGAGTCCCGGAGCGGGAGTTCCCGGGGCGGTCTCAGTGGCGAGATATGCGCCGATGTTGAAAAGTTTGTTTTGTATCACACGGATGTAATCTTTCATCTCCGAAGGCACATTATGCAGATTGTCGAGAAGTCCCACATGGGCATTTAGTTCGTCGACAGTGCCATAAGCCTCAAGGCGTATATCATCTTTGTCCACACGTTTTCCCCCCACGAGAGATGTTGTTCCGGCGTCGCCGGTGGCTGTATAAATCAAACTTTTCTTAGTCATGTCACTACTTTGGCTTGTTGTTATATATTCAACGACTTTATGATGTCTAAAGCCTGAGAAGCATCGTCGGCTACAATCACGGTGGCTACGGCGTCGTCGGAGGCCAGATGTAGGTCTTGGAGCAGTTTGAGCTGCTCGATTAGCGGCGAGAAGACACCGTCGACATTCACGAGGATGATGCGTTTTGAGAAGTTGCGGCTGATGGTCATAGCCGCCAGTGTGGTCATCACCTCGTCGATTGTGCCGATACCACCCGGGAGAGCGACAAACACTTGTGCCGCCTCCATCATTTTCATCTTTCGCTCGGCAAGGTCAAGAGTGTAAATCATCTCATCAACCACGGGGTCGCTAAGCTGTCGAAACACTTCGGGAATGACTCCGGTAACGGTGGCTCCTGCAGCCTTTGCTGTTTCGGCGAGTATGTGCATCTGCCCGGCATTTGAGCCGCCATAGATGAGATGAGCCCCCATCTCCCCTATTCCGGTGGCGAGGGTGACCACTGCCTCCGTAAACGAGGGCGAGACGTTGGTCTTGGATGATAGGTAAACGGTGATATTCATTTAGTTATTTGTTTTTCTTTGATGACTTTTTGGTCGACCTTTTTGACGAGCCCTTTTTTGATTTCTTTGATTTTTTTGACTTCACGGGAACAAGGTCGCCGTTTTTGGTGAGTAGCGGCTTGTCTTCGTGCTTGATGATGCTGTCGCCTGCGAGAGCGAAGTCAAGGATTTTGCGATTTAAGTCGGTACGCGCCACCTTCACCGTGAGCTTATCGCCCAACTGATAGATGTGCTTTTTTCGACGCCCGATAAGGCAATAGTTTTTCTCGTCAAATTCGTAATAATCATCGTCGAGGTCTCTAATAGGCACCATGCCTTCACATTTGTTTTCGTCGATTTCCACATACAATCCCCACTCGGTGACGCCCGACACAGAGCCTTGGTATTCTTCGCCGAGGTGGTCTGCCATAAACTCTACTTGCTTGTATTTTATTGAGGCGCGTTCGGCATTGGCTGCCAGCTGCTCCATGTCTGAGGAGTGTTTACATTCCGCCTCCAGCTTGTCTTTGTTCACGGCACGTCCACCGCTGCACCATCATATCGGGATAGCGACGGATGGGTGAAGTGAAGTGGGTGTAATAGTCGAATGCCAAGCCGTAGTGTCCCACATTTACCGTTGAGTAGACAGCCTTAGCCATTGAGCGGATGGCGAGGATTGAAAGCAGATTTTCTTCCGGCTGACCTTTTACGGAGGTAAGCATCTTGTTGAGAGAGTTGTTGACCGCCGACCGTTTGCCCACAGTCTTCAGTTTATATCCGAAGCGTGAGGCTATTTCGGCAAAGTTACTCAACTTGTCAGGGTCGGGATTGTCGTGGATACGATACACAAAAGGTTTCGCCTTCTTTTTATCGCCGGGCTTTCCTATTGCTGTAGCTACCTGCTTATTTGCAAGAAGCATAAACTCTTCTACCAGCTTATTGGCATCTTTTGACTCTTTGAAAAACACTTTTATCGGATGCCCTTTATCATCAATCTCAAATCTCACTTCCACTCTATCGAAAGCCACCGACCCGTTGTCGAAGCGGCGTTTACGTAATTTTTTAGCAAGACTGTCGAGAGCGAGCACCTCGTCTTTGAAGTCACCCTCCTTGGTTTCGATGATTTGCTGGGCTTCCTCATAAGTGAAGCGACGGTCGCTGAGAATTACGGTTTTGCGGATGCGGTGGTCGAGGATATTTGCTTCGTCGTCCATCTCAAAGATACAAGAATATGCCAATTTCTCTTCGTTGGGGCGGAGCGAGCAGATGCCGTTGCAAAGATGCTCGGGCAGCATAGGGATGGTGCGGTCAACGAGATACACCGAAGTGGCTCGCTTCTCGGCTTCTTTGTCGATAATCGTGCCGGGATGCACATAATGGGTGACGTCGGCAATATGCACTCCCACCTCCCAACGACCGGAGGACAGACGGCGTATGGAGAGAGCATCGTCGAAGTCTTTGGCATCACGAGGGTCGATAGTGAATGTCGTCACGCCTCGCATATCTTCACGGCGAGCTATTTCTTCGGGAGTGATGCCGGCATCAATCTTATCGGCGGCAGCTTCCACATTTTTCGGATAAACGTAGGGCAAACCATATTCGGCAAGGATGGCATTCATCTCCGAATTGTTTTCGCCGGTCTTGCCGAGGATATCCACAATGTCGCCGATGGGGTTTTTGTCATCATCGTTCCACTCCACGATTTTGGCTATTGCCTTATCACCGGTCTGACCGCCTTTGAGTTTACTCTTGGGAATAAAGATGTCGCAAGCAAGATATTTGCTATCGGTGCATAAGAATGCGAAATTTTTCTCCACCTTGAGAGTTCCGATAAACACTTGGTCTTTCTTTTCAATGATTTCTATCACTTGAGCTTCCGGCTCATAGCCCTTGCGCTGAGCACTGAGATGGACTTTCACACGGTCGCCGTTGAGGGCATGCATCGAATTGCGCTCAGCGACAAACACCGGCACCTCGCTGCCATCGACAATCACGCTATTTTTGCCATTGCTGCGGCGCACAAATGTGCCCTCGGCAGAGGCTGTGATTTCTGATGCGCGATATTTGCCGGGCACAAGCTCCACGAGAAAGCCCTCGAGTGTCAAATCGTCGAGTATATCGGCTATTAAATATTGATTTGTGCGACCGGTGATGCCCTGGCTCACCGCCACCTGCTTGTAGTTAAATGTTTCGTTATGATGGCTATTGAAGAAATCAACCACCATCGTTTTTAAGGCTGCCTTTATGGGCTTTACTTTTGATTTTGATGCCATACTACATTGTTCTATTTCTACAAAAATAATAAAAAGTTTTTATCCGTTTGACAAATGCTCAAAAATATTTGATTTTTGCTACCTTTGCATCCAACAAAAAAATACTTGAACAATGAAAGAGAAACTAACGATAGTGAAAGTGGGCGGCAAAATTGTGGAAACACCCGACAGCTTGCATCTCCTGCTTAATGATTTCCGCAAAGTGGAAGGGAAGAAGCTCCTTGTGCATGGCGGCGGCCGCTCTGCAACCGCTATGGCAGCCAAATTGGGCATCGAAACGATAATGGTGGAAGGGCGACGGGTGACCGACGACAAGATGCTCGAGGTGGTGACAATGGTGTATGCCGGGCTGGTAAATAAAAAGATTGTGGCACAGCTGCAAGCCCACAACATCAATGCCCTAGGACTTACCGGCGCTGATATGGGCATCGTCAGAAGCGAAAAGCGACCGGTGAAGACCGTCGACTACGGATGGGTGGGCGATGTGAAAGAAGTCGATGCAAAGGCTTTGGCAACACTTATTAATGCCGATGTATGCCCGGTGATTGCGCCTCTCACCCACGACGGCAATGGGCAACTGCTCAACACTAATGCCGACACGATGGCGGCAGAGACAGCCAAGGCATTAGCCAAACTTTACGATGTGACATTGATGTTTTGCTTTGAAAAAGCAGGCGTACTTGCCGACGAAAACGACGACAACAGTGTAATCCCGACAATCACCCCGGCAGTGCTCGCCGACATTAAGCAGAGGGGCATTGTGAGCGGAGGAATGTTGCCGAAGCTGGATAATGCTATGGACTGCGTCGAAGCCGGTGTGACCGAGGTGCTTATCACAAGAGCCGACCATATCGCCGACCCTTATTCGGGCACAAAAATTTGCCTTTAGCTATAATCGTTATAGGGATTAACCTTTTGCACCAATAATCAACAAAAAGGCTGTGTCGATCGACACAGCCTTTTCTATCTTAATCAGTTGAGATATCTGATTATTCTGCAGCTTTTTCTTCAGCCGGAGCCTCTGTAGCCGGAGCCTCGGCAACAGGAGCCTCAGCAGCCGGAGCTGCTTTGCGAGAGCGACGAGTGCGCGTCGACTTCTTAGCGGCAGTCTTAAGCATATTTTCGTTGTAGTCAACGAGCTCAATGAAGCAAGTCTTGGCATTGTCACCAAGACGGTTGCCGGTCTTAAGAATGCGAGTGTAGCCACCGGGACGGTCTGCAATCTTTTGCGCAATTTCTTGGAAGAGCTCAGTTACGGCAGCCTTGTTTTGGAGGTAGCTGAACACTACACGACGAGAATTGGTGGTATCGTCTTTAGCGCGATTGATGATTGGCTCTGCATATTTGCGAAGAGCCTTAGCCTTAGCCAAAGTCGTGAAGATGCGCTTGTGCATGATCAAGGAGATTGTCATGTTGGCCAACGTTGCGTCGAGATGCGCTTTCTTACGGCTTAAGTGGTTGATTTTCTTATTGTGTCTCATTGTTGTTATTCTTTATCTAATTTAAACTTTGAAATGTCCATTCCAAACGAAAGGTTCAAGTTAGCGAGAAGCTCGTCAAGTTCGGTGAGCGACTTTTTACCGAAGTTGCGGAACTTCAGCAAGTCGGTCTTGTTAAATTGCACGAGTTCACCGAGTGTTTCCACTTCAGCACTCTTCAAGCAGTTAAGCGCGCGCACGGAGAGGTCCATATCAACGAGCTTTTGCTTAAGGAGTTGACGCATGTGGAGCACATCCTCATCAAACTCTTCGTTGCCTTCAATCTCGGTAGTTTCGAGAGTGATTTTCTCATCAGAGAAGAGCATAAAGTGATAAATGAGGATTTTAGCGGCTTCCTTGAGGGCTTCTTTCGGATGGATGGAGCCATCGGTAGAAATCTCAAGCACTAATTTTTCGTAGTCGGTCTTTTGCTCTACACGATAGTTTTCTACCGTGTATTTCACATTGACAATCGGAGTGTAAATAGAGTCGATAGCAATTACGTCGACGGCATCGGTCGGTTGAACGTTTTCGTCGGCAGGTACATAGCCACGACCCTTGTTAATTGTAAAGTCCATCGTGAATGAAGCCACAGTGGGGTCAATGTGGCAAATCACCAAGTCGGGGTTGAGGACCTCAAAACCCGAGAGTTCCTTGCCCAAATCACCGGCTGTCAAGACTTCTTTACCCGATACGTTAATCTTTCCTGAAGCCGGCTCATCGTTGTCAACAATATGCTTGAAGCGCACTTTCTTCAGATTTAAGATGATGTTAGTCACATCTTCCAAAACACCGGGGATAGTGGCAAATTCGTGTTGTACGCCGTCAATGCGTATCGACGAAATAGCCCAGCCCTCGAGCGAAGAAAGCAATATTCTTCGAAGCGCGTTGCCGACAGTGACGCCATAGCCCGGTTCCAAAGGACGGAACTCGAACTTGCCGAAATGAGAGTCAGCCTCGAGCATTAATACTTTATCAGGTTTCTGAAATGCTAAAATAGCCATGGATTCTTACAATTTATTATTTAGAATACAACTCGACGATTGCTTGTTCCTTGATATTTTCGGGGATATCTTCGCGTTGGGGGAGGTGAAGGAATTTACCACCCTTGATGCTTTCGTCCCATTCAATCCAAGGATATTTGCTGTGATTGAAGCCGGCAAGCGCGTCTGCGATGACTTCAAGAGATTTCGACTTTTCGCGTACAGCTATCACGTCGCCCGGCTTAACGCTGTAGCTCGGGATATTGAGCACACTGCCGTTGACGGTGATGTGACGGTGAGACACCAACTGACGAGCTGCGTCGCGAGTGGGAGCGATGCCGAGGCGATAGACAACATTGTCCAAACGAGCTTCGAGAAGTTGCAAAAGCACTTCACCGGTCACACCCTTGGTGCGCTCAGCTTTTTCGAAGAGGTTACGGAATTGTTTCTCCAACACGCCGTAAGTGTATTTGGCTTTTTGCTTTTCGAGCAACTGTTTGCCATATTCAGAAGTCTTGCGACGACGATTGGCACCATGCTGACCCGGAGCATAATTTTTCTTTGAAAGGACTTTGTCCTCGCCGAAAATGGGTTCGCCGAATTTTCTTGCAATTTTACTTTTTGGTCCGGTATATCTTGCCATTTTTGTTTAGTTTTAAAATTAAAGTTTGTCGGGCACCGCTTAGTGCAGCCGCGATTGCAGAGAGGTGGTTGATAGTGCAATCTATTTCACATCGGCGGGCCTTCGAATAATTATTAATGAAGATTATACTCTTCTTCTTTTAGGAGGACGACAACCATTATGTGGAAGCGGAGTAACGTCGATAATTTCGGTTACTTCGATGCCGGCGCCGTGTACGGTGCGGATTGCCGATTCGCGTCCGTTGCCGGGACCCTTAACGTAAGCCTTCACCTTGCGCAAGCCCAAGTCGTAAGCCACCTTTGCGCAGTCTTGTGCTGCCATTTGTGCTGCATACGGGGTGTTCTTTTTTGAACCACGGAAGCCCATCTTGCCGGCGCTTGACCAGGAGATGACTTGACCTTCACTGTTTGCCAAGCAAACAATAATGTTGTTGAAAGATGAGTGAACATGTAATTGACCTACGCCGTCAATCTTAACATTTCTCTTCTTTGCTGCGACTGTTTTTTTTGCCATACTTTAATTTTATTTAGTAGCTTTTTTCTTGTTAGCAACTGTCTTTTTGCGACCCTTACGAGTGCGCGCATTGTTTTTAGTGCTTTGTCCACGCACGGGAAGACCGTTACGGTGACGAATACCGCGGTAGCAACCGATGTCCATCAATCGCTTAATGTTCAATTGGATTTCGCTACGGAGGTCACCTTCCACTTTGTAGCCTGCAGAAATTGCTTCACGCACTGCTGCTGCTTGAGCGTCGGTCCAATCTTGAACCTTGATATCTTTATCTACACCTGCGGTGGCTAATATCTTTTGTGCCGAGCTACGGCCGATGCCAAAGATATATGTCAGGGCAATTTCTCCTCTCTTGTTTTGGGGCAAGTCTACACCAACTATTCTTACTGCCATAAATTATTAATGATTTTTCGCAAAAATAATAAATTATCCTTGACGTTGTTTATACTTCGGGTTTTTCTTATTAATCACATATACGCGACCTTTTCTTCTGACAATCTTGCTGTCCGGGGTGCGTTTTTTTACTGATGCTCTTACTTTCATTGTATTGTTGTTTTTTATTTGTATCTAAAAGCAATTCGTCCTTTTGTCAAGTCGTAGATACTCATTTCTACTCTTACCTTGTCGCCGGGAAGTATCTTGATGTAATGCATACGCATTTTTCCGGATATGTGGCAAATTATCTGATGACCATTTTCGAGTTCCACTCTAAATTGTGCATTCGACAATGCTTCCACAATTGTTCCGTCTTGTTCGATAACGTCTTTCTTAGACATAAATAATTCTTTTTTTTGTAGTTTGAAAAATCTATCTGTTGTTTACTATTGTTTGCTTTCGCCTTCAATAAATTCAAATGAAGACAAGATATCGGCTTTTCCTTTGCGGATTGCCACAGTGTGCTCGAAATGTGCGCTGGGCTTGCGGTCTTTCGTACGGCATGTCCATCCGTCGCTTTCGATTACTATGTTACGGCTTCCCATATTTATCATCGGCTCGATGGCGATACACATTCCTGACTTTAGCAATGCCCCTACACCGCGTCGTCCGTAGTTGGGGACGGCAGGCTCTTCGTGGAGCTTCTTGCCGATGCCATGACCGGTCATCTCTCTGACCACTGTGAATCCTTGATGCTCACAATAGTCTTGGATGGCGTTGCCTATGTGACCGATGCGGTTGCCTTCTATAGCTTGCTCGATGCCGAGGTAGAGCGATGCTTTTGTGACTTCAAGGAGATGTTTCACCTTTTCGTCGACCTCGCCCACGGCGAAGGTATAGGCTGAATCGCCGTTATAACCGTTGACAACAGCTCCGCAATCGATGCTGACAATATCGCCCTCGCGAAGTGTCTGTGAGGAAGGGATGCCATGCACCACCGTCTCGTTGACACTTACACAGAGAGTGGCGGGAAAGCCGCCATAGCCCAAAAATCCGGGCACTCCTCCATTGTCTCTAATGAACTCTTCTGCTATCTTGTCGAGTTTCAGCGTCGTAATCCCCGGGGCAATCCATTTTGACAATTCGCCGAGTGTCTTTCCCACAAGGAGATTACTGACACGCATCAACTCAATTTCTTCATCTGTCTTCAGATAAATCATTCTGTCGGTAAATTAATAGCCTTGTCCTGTTGTACGACCTTTTAATTTGCCTGACTTCATCAAGCCATCGTAGTGGTGCATCAACAAATGACTTTCGATTTGTTGAAGAGTGTCGAGCACTACACCCACCATAATGAGCAATGATGTACCACCAAAGAATTGTGCAAAACTATGCTTAACGCCGCAGATTGATGCAAACGCCGGCATAATTGCAACAATGCCCAAGAAGATTGACCCCGGAAGAGTGATTCTCGACATTATGGAGTCGAGATAGTCGGCAGTTTTTTTGCCAGGCTTCACTCCCGGAATAAATCCGTTATTGCGCTTCATGTCGTCTGCCATCTGAGTGGGACGCACTGTGATGGCTGTGTAGAAATATGTAAACGCAACAATCATCAAGAAATAAATGAGGTTGTACCAAAATCCCTGCATATTGGTCAACGCTTGCACGAATGAGCTCGCTTGACCTTGAGAGCCAAAGCCTGCAAGAGTCAAAGGTATGAACATTATCGCTTGAGCGAAGATGATAGGCATAACGCCGGCAGCGTTAACCTTCAACGGGATATATTGGCGGGCACCACCGTATTGCTTGTTGCCAATGATGCGCTTTGCATATTGCACAGGCACCTTGCGAGTGCCTTGCACCAAAAGCACAGCACCGGCAATCACAGCAAACAACACTATCAATTCAACTACGAGCATCACCAAGCCGCCCTGAGCGTCGGAGATACGTCCGACAAACTCTTCCGAGATTGCTCCCGGGAAGCGAGCGATGATACCGATGAGGATGATAAACGAAATACCATTACCCACACCCTTGTCAGTGATGCGCTCACCGAGCCACATGATAAACATTGAGCCTGCAGCAAGAATGATTGTCATATAAGTCTTGCTCCATGCGTCAAGCACCATAGTGCCGGCGTGCGCCGAGTTCACTTGATATTCAAGGTTGTAGAGGTAGGCGGGAGCTTGAAGGATAAGAATCAATACGGTGAGATAACGAGTGTATTGATTAATCTTCATGTGTCCGCTTTCGCCCTCACGTTGTAATTTCTGGAAGTAAGGCATTACCATACCGAGCAATTGGATAACGATTGATGCCGTAATGTAAGGCATAATACCCAATGCAAAGATTGAAGCTTGGCTGAATGCACCGCCCGAGAACATATCGAGCAGTTGCATCAAGCCGCCGCTTGTGAAGTCTTTCATTGCCGCCAATTGGTTAGGGTCGATGCCCGGGAGTACCACGTAGCAACCTACGCGATAAACCAACACCAAGAGGAAGGTGATGACAAGACGTTGACGTAAGTCTTCAATCTTCCAGATATTTTTTATGGTATCTACTAATCTCATCGTTTTAGAGTTTTTCTACAGAGCCACCGGCTGCAACAATCAATTCTTCAGCCTTCTTGGAGAAAGCGTGAGCCTTCACTGCCACCTTTACGGTGATAGCGCCGTTGCCCAAGATTTTCACTTTTTGGCTACCTGAAATGAAGCCTGCAGCGGTTAATTCCTCAATGCCGATAGTTTCGAGATTTTTAGCTTGAGCCAACTTCTCAAGGAGCTCTACATTGATGGCTTTATACTCTACACGGTTAATGTTTTTAAAACCGAACTTCGGCACACGACGTTGCAAAGGCATTTGACCACCTTCAAAGCCAATCTTGCGAGAGTAGCCCGAACGTTGCTTTGCGCCTTTGTGACCGCGAGTAGAAGTTCCGCCCATACCTGAACCCGGACCGCGACCGATTCTTCTGCGAGAAGATGTTGAGCCTACTGCCGGTTGCAAATTACTTAAATCCATAATCTTTATCGTTTTTAAGCGTTCGTTACTTCTACAAGGTGACGAACTCGTTTAACCATACCCAAGATTTGCGGAGTAGCTTCCTTCTCCACTACTTGATTCATTTTTCTCAATCCAAGTGCGTCAAGAGTCTTCTTTTGCACAGCAGGGCAGTTGATTCTGCTCTTCGTTTGCTTAATCTTAATAGTTGCCATGACCATCATTTTTAACCATTAAACACTACATCCAACGACACACCACGGTTTTGAGCCACTTGCATCGGGCTACGCATTTCGTCTAAGGCGTTAAATGTAGCCTTCACCAAGTTGTGAGGGTTAGAGCTACCTTTAGACTTTGCGAGCACGTCGGTCACACCCACGCTTTCAAGCACGGCACGCATTGCACCACCGGCCTTCAAGCCCGAACCTTGAGAGGCGGGACGAAGGATGACGCGTGAGCCACCGAATTTGCTTGCTTGTTCGTGAGGGATAGTGCCTTTGTGCACCGGCACGCGGATAAGATTCTTTTTAGCTGCTTCAACGCCTTTGGCGATAGCTGCAGTGACCTCATTGGCTTTTCCCAAGCCCCAGCCGACGATGCCGTTTTCGTTGCCGACCACAACAATTGCCGAGAAGCTGAAAGCGCGACCACCCTTTGTTACCTTAGTAACACGGTTGATGGCTACCAAACGGTCTTTCAATTCGATATCGTTTGTCGATTTTACTCTGTTATTCTTCTTTGCCATTTCTTTTAAAATTTAAGTCCGCCATTGCGAGCAGCGTCAGCCAATGATTTTACTCTACCATGGAACAAATAGCCGTTACGGTCAAACACCACTTCAGTGATGCCGGCAGCGAGAGCCTTTTCAGCAATTGCTTGACCCACTTTTGCTGCCAATTCCGTCTTAGTGCCTTCTTCCATACCCTTCGACGATGCTGAAACCAAAGTCTTGCCTTCGCTATCGTCTACAAGTTGTACATAGATTTGCTTGTTACTTCTGAACACAGTCATACGAGGACGTTCGGCAGTGCCCGACACTTTGCCACGAATGCGTGTTTTGATTTTATTTCTTCTTTCTTGCTTCGTTACCATAATCGTGTTGATTTATTATTTAGCACTTGCCGATTTACCTGACTTACGACGAATGATTTCACCAACAAACTTGATACCTTTACCTTTGTAAGGCTCCGGCTTGCGGAGGCTGCGTATCTTAGCGCACACTTGACCAAGAAGTTGCTTGTCGCACGATTCAAGCGTAATCAACGGGTTTTTATTTCTCTCAGTTTTTGCTTCAACCTTCACTTCAGCAGGAAGCTTGAAATATATAGCATGGGAGTAGCCCAAAGAAAGCTCAAGCACTTGACCTTGAGCTGAAGCACGATAACCTACACCCACCAATTCCATTTCTTTCTTGTAGCCTTCGGATACGCCTACAACCATGTTGTTGATTAAGGCGCGTACAAGACCATGGTGTGAACGGTGCTCGATGTCGTCGCTCGGACGAGTCACTACTACATGACCATCTTCAACCTTTACGGTGATATCATCGTGGAATACTTGGCTCAATTGTCCTTTAGGACCTTTTACACTTACTTCGTTGTTGGCTACATTCACTGTCACTCCGGCAGGAATGGCTATAGGAGCTTTACCAATTCTTGACATTCTTCAGTTCCTCCCACATTAATAGATGTAACACAATACTTCGCCACCAATCTTTTGCACTAAAGCCTCTTTGTTGGTCATGATACCCTTAGAGGTGGAAAGAATGGCGATGCCAAGTCCGTTCAACACACGAGGCATGTCTTTGTAGCCCGTATATTGGCGCAAGCCCGGGCGAGACACGCGTTTTAAACACTTGATGGCGTTGACTTTGTCAACGGGGTCATACTTCAAGGCAATCTTGATTGTACCACCCGGCACTTCTCCTTCTACAAACTTGTAGTTGAGAATATAGCCCTTTTCAAAGAGAATTTTTGTAATCTCTTTTTTCAATCTTGAGGCAGGCACTTCCACCACTCTGTGTTGTGCCTTGATTGCGTTCCTCAATCTTGTCAAATAATCTGCTATTGGATCAGTCATAAAATTATTTGTTTAAATTGATCCGGATAAGCCGGACAATATTTAATACTCTTTGTTGTATTCGCTCGTGAATAAATGCTATTACCAGCTTGCCTTCTTCACGCCCGGGATTAAGCCTGCAGAAGCCATTTCACGGAATTGAATTCTGGAAATGCCGAATTGACGCATATATCCTTTCGGACGACCGGTGATTGAGCAACGGTTGTGCAAACGAATAGGATTTGCATTTTTCGGGAGTGCTTGAAGCTTTTGTGCTGCTTCGAAAGCGTCGGCAGGGTCACCTGTGTTGACGATTTTCTTAAGTTCAGCACGCTTTTGTGCATATTTGGCCACGAGGCGAGCACGCTTCACTTCGCGTGCCTTCATTGATTCTTTTGCCATTGTCTGTTGTTTTAGCGTTTAAACGGTAAGCCGAATTGTTTCAACAAAGCGAATCCTTCTTCGTCGGTTTTCGCAGTGGTAACAAAAGTGATGTTCATACCCATCAATTTTGAGATGCTGTCGATGTTGATTTCCGGGAAGATGATTTGCTCGGTGATGCCAAGGGTATAGTTACCGCGACCATCGAGTTTGCTTTCGATGCCTTTGAAGTCGCGAATACGCGGCAAAGCAATGCGCACGAGACGTTCGAGGAATTCATACATTCTCTCGCGACGAAGAGTGACGCGCACGCCAATCGGCATTTTCTTACGCACCTTGAAGTTAGAAATGTCCTTCTTCGAAAGTGTTGCTACAGCTTTTTGACCGGTGATGGCTGTCAATTCATTGATTGCAGTTTCAATGATTTTTTTGTCGGCAGTGGCATCGCCGAGACCTTGATTGATGACAATCTTGGTCAGGCGGGGCACTTGCATCACTGAAGAGTAGTTAAACTCTTTCTCCAGAGCCGGTACGATTCTTTCAGTATAGTCTTTTTTAAGAGTTGTGCTGCTCATTACTTAATCTCCTCTCCTGTATTTTTAGAGTAACGTACTGTTTTGCCCTCATCGTTTTTGCGACGACCGATGCGAGTCGGCTTGCCGTTTTTGTCCACCGGGTTAAGGTTAGAGATGTGGATGGGAGCTTCCATTTTGATGATGCCGCCTTGCGGGTGCTTAGCACTCGGCTTAGCGCTCTTCGACACGATATTAATGCCTTCAACGACAGCTTTGCTCTTCGTCACCAAGACGCGGAGCACGCGGCCGGTTTTACCTTTATCTTCGCCGGCATTAACATAAACGATATCGCCTTTTTTGATATGTAATTTGCTCATTACTGTTTAGTGATTACTTGATTAAAGCACTTCCGGTGCGAGGGAAACGATCTTCATGTTGGTGGCACGAAGTTCGCGAGCCACCGGGCCGAAGATACGGCTACCGCGGATATCACCGTCATTTTTCAATAACACACATGCATTGTCGTCGAAACGAATATAAGAGCCGTCAGCACGACGGATTTCCTTCTTTGTACGAACGACAACGGCTTTTGACACAGTGCCCTTCTTCACGTCAGATGATGGGATGGCGCTCTTCACCGTAACAACGATGATATCGCCCACCGAAGCATATCTGCGACCTGTGCCGCCTAAAACGTGGATACAGAGCACCTCTTTGGCGCCGCTGTTATCCGCTACAGTCAATCGTGATTCAGTCTGTATCATGATTATTTAGCTTTTTCAATGATTTCTACTAATCTCCATCTCTTGGTTTTGCTCAGCGGACGAGTCTCTTGCAAACGTACGGTATCGCCTATATTGCACTCGTTTTTCTCGTCATGGGCATGGTATTTTTTCGTTTTGTTAACGAATTTACCATAAATCGGGTGTTTTTCTTTCCACTTCACCGACACGGTGATAGTCTTATCACCCTTGTTGCTGGAAACAACCCCAACTCTTTCTTTACGTAAATTTCTTTTTTCTTCCATTGCCTATGGGATTATTTTTCGTTAAGTTCTCTGGAACGCAACTCTGTTTTCATGCGTGCAATCATTCGTCTGTCTGATGTGATTTTCGACGGATTGTCGAGGGGAGAGATTGAGTGATTGACTTTAGTTTGAAGGTATTCCTTCTCTGCTGCTTCCAAGCGGTCACGCAAATCTTTGGTGGCCATCTCTTTAATTTCTGCCTTCTTCATATCCTAAATTACACGTTTTGAGTTGGATCATAATCACGTCTTACTACAAACTTGGTGGTCACCGGAAGTTTTTGAGCGGCGAGACGGAGAGCCTCTTTAGCCACGTCATAGCTTACGCCTTCCACTTCGATAATGATACGTCCCGGAGTGATTGGAGAAACGAATCCTTCGGGGTTACCTTTACCTTTACCCATACGCACTTCGGCAGGCTTCTTGGTGATTGGCTTGTCCGGGAAGATACGAATCCATATTTGACCCTGGCGTTGCATGTAGCGAGTCACTGCCACACGCGCTGCTTCTATCTGACGACCCGTAATCCATTTAGATTCGAGCGATTTTATGCCGAACGAACCAAAAGCAAGCTGATTGCCGCGATGAGCTAAGCCCTTCATGCGGCCTTTTTGCTGTCTTCTGAATTTTGTTTTCTTTGGTTGTAACATTGTTCTCTGATTTCAATTCGATTAACGATTGTTTTTCTTCTCGCGGAATCCACCCTTCTTGCCGCGCGGAGCACCGTTGCCGCCGCGAGCTTCCTTGCCAGTAGAGGCAAACGAAGGAGCCAAATCTTTCTTGCCGTAGATTTCACCGCGGCAAATCCAAACCTTGATACCGATGATACCCACCTTGGTGAGAGCTTCAACCAAAGCGTAGTCGATGTCGGCACGAAGAGTGTGGAGCGGTGTACGACCTTCCTTAAACATCTCCGAACGAGCCATTTCGGCGCCGTTCAAGCGGCCGCTCACTTGCACCTTGATGCCTTCAGCGCCGGCACGCATAGTGCCTGCTACTGCCATCTTTACGGCGCGACGATAGGCGATTTTGCCCTCGATTTGGCGAGCAATGTTGTTTGCCACCAATTGAGCGTCGACTTCCGGACGTTTAACTTCAAAGATGTTGATTTGCACATCTTTGTCGGTGATTTTCTTTAATTCCTCTTTGAGCTTATCAACTTCTTGACCACCTTTACCGATAATCATACCCGGACGATTGGTGCAAACAGTGATAGTGATGAGCTTCAAAGTGCGTTCGATGACGATACGTGAAACGCTGGCTTTTGCAAGGCGAGCACTAAGATACTTGCGGAGCTTAGAGTCCTCAAGCAAAGAATCACCGTATTTTCTGCCACCATACCAGTTGGAGTCCCAACCTCTGATGATACCTAAGCGATTGCTGATTGGATTAACTTTCTGTCCCATGTCTTATGCTTCCTTTTTAGCGTTAGTTTCTTTAGTACCGATGAACAATGTAACGTGGTTTGAACGTTTGCGAATTCTGTAGCCGCGACCTTGAGGAGCAGTGCGAAGACGCTTCAACATAGGAGCGGGGTCTACGAAAATTGTGGTAACGTAGAGTTCGCCGTTTTCTGCCTTACGTTCGTTCTTTTGTTCCCAATTGGCGATTGCCGAGCGGAGCAATTTCTCCACTTTGGCAGCTGCTTCTTTGTTGGAGAACTTAAGCACGCCCAAAGCTTTGAACACCTCCATGCCACGAACCATATCGGCTACATAGCGCATTTTGCGAGGCGAAGAAGGCACGTTGCGCAATTTAGCGCCGTAAACCACCTTCTTGGCTTCTTTGATTTTTTCGGCTGAGTTTCTTTTTCTTACACCCATTGTATTTAATTCTTTTTTATTTCGTAACAGTTATTATCCCTTGGCCCTGTTATTTTTTCTTGTTGCCTGCATGACCACGGAAGATACGAGTGGGAGCAAATTCGCCCAACTTGTGACCTACCATGTTTTCGGTAACATAAACCGGGATAAATTTATTTCCATTATGCACAGCAAACGTGTGACCTACAAATTCCGGAGCAATCATAGAAGCGCGGCTCCAAGTCTTGATAACAGATTTTTTGCCGGAAGCTTCCATAGCAGCGACCTTCTTGTCGAGTTTCACGCTGATGTATGGGCCTTTTTTTAATGATCGACTCATAATTTTTACTCTTTAACAGTTTACTTTTTCCTTCTTTCAATGATGTACTTAGAAGAATGCTTCTTAGGCGCACGGGTCTTGAGACCTTTAGAGTACAAGCCTTTGCGCGAGCGAGGATGACCTCCGGAAGCGCGTCCTTCACCACCACCCATGGGGTGATCAACCGGGTTCATTACGACACCGCGGTTGCGAGGACGGCGACCCAACCAGCGAGAACGTCCGGCTTTACCGCTGCGTTCCAATGCGTGGTCGGAGTTACCTACTACTCCTACTGTTGCTTTACAAGTCGCCAATACTTTGCGGGTTTCACCCGAAGGCAATTTGATAATTACGTAATCGCCTTCGCGAGAAGTCAACTGTGCAAACGTGCCGGCAGAGCGCACCATAAACGCTCCTTGTCCGGGACGAAGCTCGATGTTATGAATTAAAGTACCAACAGGTATTTTGCTTAGCGGAAGAGCGTTCCCCACTTCTGGTGCGGCGTCCTCTCCGCTCATAACTGTAGAGCCAACTTGCAATCCGTTGGGTGCAATTATGTATGCCTTTGCCCCGTCAGCATAATAGAGCAAAGCGATGCGAGCCGAGCGGTTCGGATCATACTCTATTGACTTAACGGTTGCGGGCACACCGTCTTTCACTCTCTTAAAGTCGATGAAGCGATATTTGCGCTTGTGACCGCCGCCCACGTAGCGAGTGGTGCGGTGGCCTTCTTGGTTACGTCCGCCTGTGGAACGTTTGCCGACTGTAAGAGACTTCTCTGGTGTACGAGCAGTGATATCATCAAATACACCAATAACTTTGTGTCTTTGCCCCGGTGTTGTGGGCTTCAATTTTCTTACTGCCATTTTCTATACTAAATATTGCTATAAAAATCTATAGTTTCACCTTCAGCAACTTTCACATAAGCCTTCTTGAACGCAGACATTTTGCCGCGAAGCAAGCCGCTTTTAGTGTAACGCTGCTTTCTTTTGCCGTCGAAGTTGCAAGTGTTAACCGATACAACTTTCACGCCATACATGCTCTGAACAAGCTTCTTAATTTGCTCTTTGTTGGCATCCGGAGATACGCGAAATGTGTAGCAATTCAACTTTTCTGAAGTTGCGGTTGCTTTTTCTGTAACAATCGGTTTGATCATTATTTCCATTTTTTATCCTCCTTCTTCTTAAAATTCGTTAATCACTGCCACGCTGCTTTCACACAAAACGAGCGAACGATTGTTCATAATTTTGTATGTGTTTAAGCTCGAAGCAGTTACAATTTCAGCATCGGGCAAATTTCGAGCTGACAAATATACGTTTTTATTTTCATTTGCTAAAACGAAAACAGTACGCTTGCCGGCTACTTTAATATTTTTAGCAAAATTTACGAATTCTTTGGTTTTCGGAGCATCAAAATTGAGATCTTCAACCACGATGATGGCATCGGCTTGAGCCTTAGCCGAGAGAGCAGACTTGCGAGCCAAGTCCTTAACCTTCTTGTTGAGTTTGAATTCGTAAGAGCGAGGACGCGGACCGAAGATGCGACCACCACCGACAAGAACCGGCGAGTTGATGTCACCAATACGCGAGCCGCCGCCGCCTTTTTGCTTGTGGAGCTTACGAGTAGAGCCTGACACTTCGCTTCTTTCTTTTGATTTGTGAGTGCCTTGACGCTTGTTTGCCAAATATTGCTTAACATCCAAGTAAACAACGTGCTCGTTGGGTTCGATAGCAAAAACGCTATCGTTGAGAGTCACCTTGCGTCCGGTGTCTTCTCCTTTGATATTTAATACTGCAACTTCCATTATTTCTCAATTAAAACGATTGAACCTTTAGCACCTGGAACGCTACCCTTAATCATAAGGACATTGTGTTCGGGGATTACTTTTACAACTTTAAGATTTTGGACAGTCACACGCTCGTTGCCCATTTGACCTGCCATGCGCATTCCTTTGAATACTTTTGCAGGGTAAGAACAAGCACCGATAGAACCCGGAGCACGGAGGCGGTTGTGCTGACCGTGAGTGGTTTGACCTACACCGCCGAAGCCGTGACGCTTAACTACGCCTTGGAAACCTTTACCTTTGGAGGTACCGATTACGTCGACAAACTCTGCGCCTTCGAAGAGAGCCACAGTGATTTCGTCGCCCAATTTGTAGTCACCATCAAAACCTTTGAACTCGGCCAAGTGGCGCTTGAAAGTCGTACCGGCTTTTTTGAAGTGGCCTTGTTCGGCTTTGGTGGTGTGCTTCTCGTTTTTGTCTTCAAAGCCGAGTTGCAACGCTGCATAGCCGTCGGTTTCCACTGTTTTCACCTGAGTAACGACACAAGGACCTACTTCGATAACAGTGCACGGCACGTTTTTGCCGTCGGCACTGAATACGGATGTCATTCCGATTTTCTTTCCTAATAATCCTGGCATTTCTCTAATTTTTTAAATGGATTAAAAATTTTAGTTGATAAATTCTTACGCTTTGATTTCTACGTCAACACCGCTGGGCAATTCGAGTTTCATCAAGGCGTCGATAGTCTTAGCTGTTGAGCTGTAGATATCGATGAGACGCTTGTGAGATGAAAGTTGGAATTGCTCACGACTTTTCTTGTTTACGAAAGTGGAGCGGTTTACAGTGAAGATTCTCTTGTGAGTGGGCAATGGTATAGGGCCGCTTACTACTGCGCCTGTTGCCTTCACAGTCTTTACAATCTTCTCGGCCGACTTATCAACCAAGTTGTGATCGTAAGATTTTAATTTGATTCTGATTTTTTGGCTCATATTGTTTTATAGTTATTATTTCAACAAATCGGTTCTGCCTTGGCATTCTTCGAGCACAGCCTTGGCGATTGAGGTGCTCACTTCTGCATAGTGGCTGAACGACATGGTGGAAGTGGCGCGACCGGAAGTGATAGTACGGAGGGCAGTCACATAGCCGAACATTTCAGCAAGAGGTGCTTTAGCTTTTACGATACGTGCACCGCTACGGCTGTTTTCCATACCTTCTACTTGACCGCGACGCTTGTTTAAGTCGCTGATTACGTCACCCATGCTTTCTTCAGGAGTTACTACCTCTATCTTCATGATAGGCTCGAGCAAGCAAGGTCCTGCTTGTGCACATGCTTTCTTGAATGCTTGGATAGCACAGAGTTCGAATGAAAGTTGGTCGGAGTCTACAGGGTGGAACGAGCCGTCGAGCAAGGTCACTTTCAAGTGTTCTACCGGGTAGCCTGCAAGCACACCGTTTTTCATTGCAGTCACGAAGCCCTTTTGCACTGAGGGGATGAATTCCTTAGGAATGTTACCACCCTTAACTTCGTCGATAAATTGAAGGTTGCCTTCGAAGCCTTCATCAACCGGCTCGATGCGAACGATGATGTCGGCGAACTTACCACGACCACCGGTTTGCTTCTTAAACACTTCGCGAAGCTCGCAGCTCTTGGTGATTGCTTCCTTGTAGGTCACTTGCGGACGTCCTTGGTTACATTCTACCTTAAACTCGCGACGGAGACGGTCGATGATGATGTCCAAGTGGAGCTCACCCATACCGCTGATGACAGTTTGACCGGTTTCTTCATTAGTTTCGACGCGGAATGTCGGGTCTTCTTCAGCAAGCTTTTGGAGGCCAACGCCGAGCTTGTCGAGGTCTTTCTGAGTCTTAGGCTCTACAGCGATACCAATCACCGGGTCGGGGAATTCCATTGCTTCGAGAGTGATAGGATGGTTTTCGTCGCAAAGAGTGTCGCCAGTGCGAATGTCCTTGAAACCAACACCGGCACCGATATCACCGCAACCGATTGATTCCATCGGGTTTTGCTTGTTGGAGTGCATTTGGAACAAGCGGCTTACGCGCTCTTTCTTGCCCGAGCGAGTGTTGAACACATAGCTACCGGCATCCACTTGTCCGGAGTATACGCGGAAGAAGCAGAGGCGACCTACATAGGGGTCGGTTGCAATCTTAAATGCCAAAGCACACATCGGTTCTTCGAAAATCGGGCGACGCTTTTCTTCTTTGTCAGGGTCATCCGGGTTCTTACCAACGATTTCGCCGGCATCTTCAGGAGAAGGAAGGAAGGCGCATACATCATCGAGCAAGCATTGCACACCTTTGTTTTTGAAAGAAGAGCCGCAAATCATCGGCACCACTTGCATTGCGAGGGTTGCCTTGCGAAGCACGCGACGGATTTCGTCTTCGGTGATTGTAGAAGGGTCATCGAAGTATTTCTCCATAAATTCGTCGTCAAACTCAGCAAGAGTTTCGAGCATCTTGTCGCGCATTGTGTCGCATTCGTCTTTCAAAGATGCGGGGATTTCTTCTTTTGAGTATTCAGCACCCATAGTTTCGTCGTGCCAGAAGTAGGCTTGCATAGTGATAAGGTCAACTACGCCCTTGAAAGTCTCTTCAGCACCGATGGGCACTTGTATTGCTACCGGGTTTGCACCAAGCACTTCGCGCACTTGACGCACTACTTCGAAGAAGTTGGCGCCTGAGCGGTCCATCTTGTTTACATAGCCGATACGTGGCACATTGTATTTATCAGCCTGACGCCATACGGTTTCCGACTGAGGCTCTACACCACCCACTGCACAAAACGCAGCGACAGCACCGTCGAGCACACGCAACGAACGCTCTACCTCTACGGTGAAGTCAACGTGTCCCGGAGTGTCAATCAAGTTGATTTTATACTTCTTACCGGCATAGTTCCAGAAAGCGGTAGTTGCAGCAGAGGTGATGGTGATACCACGCTCTTGCTCTTGCTCCATCCAGTCCATGGTAGCTGCACCATCGTGCACCTCACCGATTTTGTGAGTCAAGCCTGTGTAGAACAAGATACGCTCTGAGGTTGTGGTCTTACCGGCATCGATGTGAGCCATAATGCCGATGTTACGAGTCAGGTTTAATTTTTCGTCAATATTAGCCATTGTAGTCGTAATTGTTTCAATTAAAATCTAAAGTGAGCGAATGCACGGTTAGCTTCTGCCATACGGTGCATATCTTCTTTACGTTTGAATGCGCCGCCTTGCTCGTTGAATGCGTCCACGATTTCTGCAGCGAGCTTGTCGCTCATCGTTTTGCCTCCACGCTTGCGTGCGAAGATAATAAGATTTTTCATTGAAATAGATTCTTTGCGATCCGGGCGGATTTCGGTAGGAACTTGGAATGTTGCACCACCCACGCGACGAGATTTAACCTCCACTTGCGGAGTTACGTTTTCGAGCGCTTTTTTCCAGATTTCAAGCGCAGTTTTTTCTTCGTTCGGCATTTTCGACTTCACAGTCTCCAATGCGCTATAGAATATTGTGTAGGCGGTGTTCTTTTTTCCGTCATACATCAAGTGATTCACAAACTTAGTCACTCTTGTGTCACCGAACTTAGGGTCGGGCAAGATGATTCTTTTTTTAGGTTTTGCCTTTCTCATTTTGTTTTCTAAAAATTCGTTTTTGTTCGTTTGGTTGCTCTTTGCATCTTCAGCTGCATACTCCTATGCGAGCTTACTCCGCCGAATAATCCAATAAACAAAAAACTCGTTTTTTTAATAACTCGTTTTGTTTATCTCTTTGTGCTATTTAGAAATTACTTCTTAGCTGCACCTGCTTTAGGACGCTTTGCTCCATACTTTGAGCGACGTTGCGTTCTGCCTGCTACGCCGGCTGTGTCCAAAGTACCGCGAACGATGTGATAACGTACACCCGGAAGGTCTTTCACACGTCCACCGCGAACCATCACGATTGAGTGTTCTTGCAAGTTGTGGCCTTCGCCGGGGATATAGGAGTTTACCTCCTTACCGTTAGTCAATCTCACACGGGCAACTTTACGCATTGCCGAGTTAGGCTTCTTAGGAGTAGTTGTGTAGACACGAACGCATACACCACGACGTTGCGGACAGCTGTCCAACGCCGGAGATTTGCTCTTGTCTTTAAGAACTACGCGCCCTTTTCTTACTAATTGCTGAATTGTAGGCATCTTAGTTTCTTTTCTTCTTTTATTACTGTTAATTAATCACTATTTTCCTTTTTTCTTCTTTTTAACCCTCACTTTCAAGCATTTACACACCAACTACGGGCAGCGAGGCCTAAAAAGCGTTGCAAAGTTAATACATAATTTCCTATCTACCAAACATTTTGCACCTATTATATATGACACAAACTGCTCTTTGCCCATTTTATGGGGATTTGGAAACTAATAATTATATATATTTAACCCTCTAATAAGTATTTTTAACTATTTAATCTAATTCCTCGTTGCAGTTAGCCAAGCATAAGGAAAAAATAATCCATCCAACAATAATAATTATTGACGAATAACAATTACCTTTGCGACAGTTAACACAATACACTATGGCAAAGGATAATATTATTCTTTTTGATGAAAAAGACGTGTGGACGGATTTCTTACCTATGAGCTACACCCGTCCGCTTGCCGACCTTCGCATCGGCATCCTCACTATCCGCGAGAAATGGGAGAAACACTTCCCGCAATCTGATTTTTCTTATCTCACAGTCGACTATCTCTCTACAAAATTTCCCACTGTTTACAAAGGTATAAACCTGTTTATTGCAGGCAATGTGTGCCCCGATAGCCGATTGGTAGAGCAAATAACCGAGATGGACGAAGGCACTGCAATAGTATCGGAAGGTTTTGTTGTGGCATACTACGGCTCTGCCGACGATTTTAAAAATCGCCGATTTACCACTGAAATTGAAGCCGACGCTGCAACATGCCGACTAAAATATCTCTTTGACATCTTTATGAAAAACGGCGAGCAGATGACTGCCGACTTCCGCATGCTTACTGCCGGACGACATTCGCAACCATTGTCGGAGTCGTGTCTTGTGATTGGTCCGCGACTGCTCGACGATGCCCTTCCGGCAATATTCATCGAAGAAGGGGCATCGGTTGAAGCCGTGACCCTCAACACCACAGGCGGTCCTATATATATAGGTAAAGATGCCACGATTATGGAAGGTACATGTATTCGTGCTCCGTTTGCCGCTTGTGTTCATTCGCAGGTGAATATGGGCTCCAAAATTTACGGTGCCACCACATTAGGCCCTTACTGCAAAGTGGGCGGCGAACTCAACAACGTGGTGATGATAGGCTACAGCAACAAGGCTCACGACGGCTTCTTGGGCAACGCCGTGATTGGCGAATGGTGTAACATCGGAGCCGGCACAAATGCCTCAAACCTCAAAAACGACTATACGGAAATCAAACTGTGGAATTATCGCCAACACCGCTTTATGCGCACAGGGCTGCAATTTTGCGGCTTGATTATGGGCGACCACTCGAAAGCCGGCATCAACTGTATGTTTAACACCGCAACGGTGATTGGCGTAGGCGTGAACGTGCATGGCGCAGGATTTCCGCGCAACTTCGTGGCTTCGTTTTCCGAAGGTAGCGTGGCTGGCTACACCGATGTGTCGGTAGCAAAATTTTTCGACATTGCCAAGCGTATGATGGCACGTCGAGGCATTACCCTCACCGAAGTGGACAAAGCTATCTTCGAGTCAATCTATAACATTGCCGACAACTACAAATAGCATTTGTCGCTTTTACCGACGACTTGACTTCGGATAGTCACCTACTAAAAGCTAAAAGGAGACTGTGCATGCGTGCGCAGTCTCCTTGCTTTATTGCTTGATTGTAGGCGATTATTTGGCGTCAAAAGTGTGACCGAAGAGCGAAGCCGCTTGCACCGATTCGCCGGCTTGGTCGGGATAGATGATGATTATGCTGCAATTATTGAAATAGCGACCCACCGTTTCGGGCAGTTGCGCCAACGCCTCTTGATAGCTCACACTCCCCGGACGCGACGACACAGCCACAAAGAGGTGGTCGTAGTTGACCTGCGCCGACAGCATCAGCATATCGTCCCAGCCCTCCATAGGGATGAGTTTCACTCTTTCGGTGTATTTCTTCATTCTCAACAAAGCATCGACAAACTTAAGGCTCTCGTCGTTGCCATGAAAATGAATATTACAGCCGAGCGTTTTGCTTAGTTTCACCAGATGACCCACCCACTTTAAGAATCCGGCTTCAAACTGCGCTTTGGCAGGGATAGCCACCACAATTCGACGGATGGTGTTGAAAGGCATCAACATCCTTGTCACGATAACCTCTCTATGCACCTTCTCCAAGAAGTCGGCATTGATATTTCCCAAGAAACTCTCAGCCACGGTCTGCGGCTGATGAAGCCCCACAATGAGTGTCGTGGCATCTTGCTCTTTAGCCGTGTGCACCACCCCGGTAGCCACCCCGGCACTGTAGCGACTCACGGTTTTGATATTTACGGCGGCACCCATAGCAATCTGCGCTGCCTGCTCAAGACTTCTTTTACCCATCCTTGCTGCTCGTCCCCCTGAGACATTGTCGCTCACCACGTTTACTGCAATCACATTGTCTTGTTGGCGCTCGTCGCGGATAAACACGGCGAGGCTCACCAGATTGTGAAGGGTGGCGGGATTACCCACCGAAATGAGGATATTCTCTGTTTCCGACACCTCTACATCAGTCTGCTCCATTTCCACCAACGCCATCTTGCGCGAGGCTCTCTCGGTGGCAAACGAGCTGACCACACAGGTAATCAATATCAAGGCAATAGCGCCGTTAAGGATTTCGCTACCGAGCAAATGGCTGCCATCGGGTAGGATAATGTTGTAGCCCACAAGCACAACCGCAAGCGTTGCCGCCGCGCGCGACGTGCTCAGCCCGTACATCAATTGTCGCTCGAGAGCGGTCATGCCACAAAGCTTCTGAGTGAGCCATGCCGTGACCCACTTGGTGAGGATAGCCATCACCACCATTATTGCCAGCAACAATGCCACATTCCATCCGGCAAAAAACACCTTCAAATTTATCATCATTCCCACACCGATAAGGAAATAGGGAATAAACAAAGCATTGCCCACAAACTCAAGGTTGTGCATCAATGTGCTCACTCCGGGAATGAGTCTGTTGAGCACCAGCCCGGCGAGGAAAGCGCCGAGGATGCCTTCCATCCCTACTATCTTCATCAATCCGGCACTCAAAAACATCATTGCCAGCACAAAGATGAATTGCAACACTCCATTGCTATACTTACGGAAAAACCACCGCCCAATCCTCGGGAAAAAGAACACCACGCAGCAGGTGAGCACAGCCACCTTCACCACCAAAAACAAAATGTTGAGAGCGCCGCCGGTGGCTTCGCCCTTATACAGACCGCCGAGGATGGCGAGCAAAAACAGCGTCAGGCAGTCGGTAATTGCCGTGGCACCCACACTCACACTCACACTGCGCTGGCGCGACACTCCGTAGCGGCTCACTATCGGATAGCTCACCAACGTGTGGGAGGCATACATGCTCGCTATCAACAATGCCGGCACCGTAGCGTAGTCCAAGAGCCACGAATTGACGGCATAGCCTGCCACCATAGGCACCAAGAAGCCGAGCACGCCAAACACCACCGCCTTGTTGCGAATGTGCTTGAAGTTGCTCATATCCATCTCCAAGCCGGCAAGAAACATGATGTAAAGGAGACCTACATTGCCAAACAGCCGAAAGCTGTCGTCGCGAGTAATCACATTCATCCCATACTCGCCGATAACCATCCCGGCGAGTATCATTCCAATGATATGAGGGATGCGAAGTTTGCCGAAAATTATTGGTGCAAAAAGAATGATACCGAGCACGAGAAAGAAAATCCACGTCGGGTCGGTGATGGGAAAACGAATACCAATGCTTGAAAACCATTCCATAATTGCGACAATAATCGTATAATTCAACAAAAATAAGCAATTTCTTACAATTATCACTACAATCTAACGAAATTTGTAGTATTTTTGCACATTGGCAGTTATTATGCCGAAAAAATGTAAGGTTATTCAAATTAACACAAGGTTTTTATATTGAAAAAATGAAAGTAGCAATTGTGGGTGCCAGCGGTGCCGTAGGTCAAGAATTTTTGCGTGTCTTGGAGGAACAAAATTTTCCGGTAGACGAATTATTATTGTTCGGCTCTCAACGCAGTGCCGGAAGAACATATAATTTTCGCGGTAAAGACATTACAGTCAAACTCCTTCAACACAACGATGACTTCAAGGGTGTGGATATAGCATTCACCTCGGCAGGTGCGGGCACATCAAAAGAGTTTGCCGACACAATCACCAAGCACGGAGCAATCATGATTGACAATTCCAGCGCATTTCGCATGGATGAGGATGTGCCGTTGGTAGTGCCGGAAGTAAACGGCGACGATGCCTTCAACACGCCACGCAACATTATCGCAAACCCAAACTGCACCACCATTCAAATGGTAGTGGCATTGAAGCCCATCAACGAGCTCTCCCCTATCCGACGCGTACATGTAGCCACCTATCAGGCAGCAAGCGGTGCCGGAGCGGCAGCAATGGCTGAGTTGGAAAAACAGTATAGCGAACTCGCTGCGGGCGAGAAGCCCACAGTGGAGAAGTTTGCCTATCAGTTGGCTTACAACGTAATCCCTCACATCGACGTATTCCAAGACAACGACTACACCAAAGAGGAGATGAAGATGTATCACGAAACGAAGAAGATTATGCACGCTCCGAAGCTCGATGTGAGCGCAATGTGCGTGCGTGTGCCGGTGATGCGCGCCCACAGCGAAGCCATTTGGGTGGAGACCGAAAGTCCTATTAGCCCCGAGGATGCTCGCAAGGCATTTGCCTCAGCGGAGGGAGTAGTGGTGGTCGACAATCCTCAGCAGAAGGAATATCCGATGCCTCTGTTTGTTGCCGGCAAAGACCCGGTGTTTGTGGGACGTATACGCAAAGACCTCACCAACGACAACGGATTGTCGTTTTGGATTGTGGGCGACCAAATCAAAAAGGGTGCCGCCCTTAATGCCGTACAAATTGCACAATATCTTATAAAGCACAAAAAATAAAAAAAGAATATGTCACCAGCATCAGGATTATCGTTGTATTTTTTTCTAATAGTTTTTCAGCTATATATAGCTATTGCAGTGATTTCGATAATAGCTTTGTGGAAAGTGTTTAGAAAAGCCGGGTGGCCGGGATGGGCTGCAATTATTCCGTTTTATAGCAACTATGTGACGTTTCGCGTGGCAAAGATGTGGGGTGGATGGATGTTTTTACAATTAGCATTACTCATCAGTTCATACATCTTTACCTTATTCTTGCCATGGCATGCGAAATATTTGGGCGAGACTATCGTAGATTGCGCCATAGCTTTATGTATGATAATCAGCCTTATAGCCAATTTCCGAATCTCAAGAGCTTTCGGCAAGTCGGTAGGCTTTGGCATTGGCATGATCTTTCTGCCTTTTGTGTTCCTTCCGATTCTCGCCTTTAGCAAGGCTGAGTATCAGTTTGACGAAGACAGCTATTACGAATAGTAAATGCTGAAAAAATAGTTTGAAGAAAGAGTGAGGAGAAAGTCGCTTGGACCTTCTCCTCACTTTTATTATGGCTTTGTCGAAAAATTATTCTGCTAAACGATGCCTTGAGCCATCATAGCGCGAGCCACCTTCATGAAGCCTGCCACGTTAGCACCCTTCACATAGTTGGTATATTCGTCGCTCTCCTTTCCATATTTTTGACATTGAGTGTGGATGTCCTTCATGATGCGTTGCAACTTAGCATCCACCTCTTCGGCAGTCCAAGAGAGTTTTTGCGAGTTTTGAGCCATTTCCAAACCGCTCACCGACACACCACCGGCATTAGCAGCCTTACCCGGAGCATAGAGGATTTTAGCATTCAAGAATTCATGTACAGCCTCCGGAGTCGACGGCATATTAGCACCTTCCGACACGGCGAAACAACCATTAGCCAAGAGTGCACGTGCATCGTCACCATCAAGCTCGTTTTGGGTAGCCGACGGCATTGCGATGTCACACTTCACGCCCCAAGGACGACCGCCTTCAAAGTATTGGCAACCATATTTCTCTGCAAATTCACGGATACGACCGCGATAGATGTTTTTGAGCTCGAAGATAAAGTCGAGTTGCTCTTCGGTGATGCCTTCAGGCACATAAATAGTGCCGTTGCTGTCGCTCATTGTCACCACTTTTGCGCCCAAAGAGAGGAGCTTCTTGGCGGTGTAGGTAGCCACATTACCCGAGCCGGAGATAGCCACGGTCTTGCCCTTGATGTCGATGCCGCGAGTGGCGAGCATGTTGAGAAGGAAGTAGACGTTGCCGTAGCCTGTGGCTTCCGGACGCACAAGCGAGCCGCCAAACTCCAATCCCTTACCGGTGAAGGTACCGGTGTTTTCGCGAGCCATCTTCTTATACATACCATACATATATCCCACTTCGCGACCACCTACGCCGATGTCGCCGGCAGGCACGTCGCGGTCGGCACCGAGGTTGCGCCACAGCTCAGCGATAAACGCTTGGCAGAAACGCATCACTTCCATATCCGACTTACCTTTAGGACTGAAGTCAGAGCCTCCCTTGCCGCCACCCATAGCGAGAGTGGTGAGAGAGTTTTTGAAGGTTTGCTCAAAAGCAAGGAATTTCAGAATTGATTGGTTGACTGAAGAGTGGAAACGGATACCACCTTTGTACGGGCCGATGGCATTGTTATGTTGCACACGGTAGCCCATATTGTTTTGCACTTGACCCTTATCGTCGACCCACGACACACGGAAAGAAATAATTCTATCGGGAATGCACAAACGCTCTATGAGGTTGTAGCGTTCAAACTCAGGATGCTCGTTGTAGGCATCTTCAATAGTGGTCAATACTTCTTCCACTGCCTGCAAATACTCAGGCTCGTTGGGGAAACGACGACGCAAATCGTCAAGCACTTCTTTAGCTTTCATAAGTTTGTAATTTTAGAATTTTCCTATTTTTTATTTCTCTGAAATCAATTTTTCAAATTTTCCGCCACAAAGATAAACAAATTGTTTGAAATATTCTGAATTTACATACAATTTGTAATTAATTTAACAGGTTTTTACAGTCGTCAAATTATTTTCACGCAAATATTAACAGCAAAAATAACCCATATAAAGCGACAAAGCCATAGATTAATCACTACCTTTGCATCGGAAAATTTTGAAATAACAGAAATGGAATGGCTTAACAATGTGCTTTTTAATCACTCTGCTATACAAGCCGTGATTGTAGTGGCAATGATAATATTCACGGGCTTGGCGTTGGGCAGAATTAAAGTGTGGGGCATCTCTCTGGGCATCACCTTTGTGTTTTTCACCGGCATCATTGCCGGCTCGCTCAATCTGTCAATCGACTCTCAGATGCTCAAATATGCCGAAAGCTTCGGCTTGGTACTGTTTGTTTATGCCTTAGGCTTGCAAGTGGGTCCCGGCTTTTTCAGTGCCTTTCATCACGGCGGGGTGAAGATGAATCTCATCGGACTACTGCTCATCGTTATGGGCACAATCACCGCCATATCCATCGCTTGGGGTCTCGACATCTCCACTGCCGACATCACCGGCATCCTCTGCGGTGCCACCACCAACACCCCGGCATTGGCGGCGGCACAACAGACACTCGACCAGCTCGGCTCGCCCACCGACACCGCCGCCTTGGGTTGTGCGGTGACCTACCCTCTTGGGGTTGTAGGAGTGATAATCGCCCTTATCTTGCTGCGCAAGCTCTTCACTCGCCCTGACGACCTCACCGAGCGCGAGCCTGACCACGCCAACGACACGTTTATCGCCACGTTTATCGTGAAAAATCCCGGCATTTTCGCCCATACGCTCTACGACATACAGCACACCTCGGCGGTGCAGTTTGTTGTGTCGCGAATATGGCACAACAACGAGCTCACCATCCCCAAAAGCGGCACCCTCATCAACGAAGGCGACCGCCTGCTGGTGGTGACCACCGAGAAGGATGTTGAAGCACTGACATTCTTGTTTGGCGAGCGAGAAAATCGCGATTGGAACCACCATGTGAATTGGAACAAACTTGACCCACAGCTCCAATCACGCCATGTGATTGTGTCGCGACAGGAAATCAACGGCAAACGTCTCGGCTCACTCAAGCTGCGCAACACCTTCGGAGTGACGGTGTCGCGTGTGCTCCGCAGCGGCGTAATGCTTCTTGCCACGCCCGACTTGGTGTTGCAATTCGGCGACCGCCTCACTGTGGTGGGCACCGCCGCCGACATCGAGAATGCAGAGAAGTTTATCGGCAACCGTGCCGGCTCGCTCAAAGAGCCTAACCTGGCGGTAATCTTCGTGGGGATATTTCTGGGATTGGCGTTGGGGGCGATACCCATCTATCTGCCGACAAGCGACATCCCTGTCACATTAGGCTTGGCAGGCGGTCCTATTGTTGCCGGATTGCTAATGGGACGTTTCGGCGCCCGATTCCACTTGGTGACCTACACCACCCGCAGCGCCAACCTGATGCTTCGCGGCATCGGGCTATCGATGTATTTGGCATGTCTGGGCTTGGATGCCGGTGCCGGATTTTTCGACACCCTCATAGGCTCGCAAGGCATAATGTGGATTGCCATAGGGTTTATTATCACCATCGTGCCCACCCTCATCACCGGAGTGATGGCTATGCGATGGTTTAAAATGAAATACGGCGAAACCTGCGGACTGCTTTGTGGCAGCATGGCAAATCCGATGGCGCTCACCTATGCCTCCGACACCATCGTTGGCGACACCCCGGCAGTGAGCTATGCCACCGTCTACCCTTTGGGGATGTTTATAAGGGTTATTATCGCACAGTTGCTAATCCTCTGCCTTTAGCGGAGAAACATATTCGTGCTTTTTGGTTTTGCCATAAACATAGCAAAAAGCGGGCACAAGAAACAGGCACGCAGCACACCATGCCATCGAATCGCCGTAGCACACAGCAATATATCCGTACATCGGCACAAACACCACACTCACCACCGTGCGGGCTATCATCTCCATCACTCCGGAGAGCATGGCGAAGTTGGTGAAACCTACCCCCTGAATGGTGTAGCGAAGATTGCACAGCAAGGCTAACATTGGCAGAAAAGTTGCTGCCACATGGTTGGCGAGCACCGTGTTGGCAATAATGGCAGTGTCGGAAGCGTCGACAAACAGCAACGTGATTGTGTCGGAAAAGAGAAATAACACCGTGCTAATCGCCGCAACATAAATCATTCCCATCACAAAGGTTGATTTCACCCCTGCCCATACCCTCTTCGGCTTGCCGGCTCCATAGTTTTGCCCGGCGAAAGTAGACATCGCAATGCCGAGGCTCTCTGCCGGACAGATTACAAACATCTTGATGCGCATTGCTGCCGTAAATGCCGCCACACAATCCCTGCCGAGCGCATTGTTAGCACTTTGTAGCATGATGCTTCCAATGGCTGTGATTGAAAATTGCAAGCCCATAGGCACCCCCACCGACAACAACTTTTTCACATATTTGGCATCCATACGCCGCTCCTGAGCCGTGCCCGCAAGGATGTCATATTTCTTTATCATGTAGACATAGCATAACACCGCCGACAAGGCTTGCGAAAACACCGTCGCAATGGCGGCGCCTGCCACACCCCATCCCAAGGTGAGGATGCAAAAGAAGTCGAGCACCACATTTAGCACCGACGAGCCCAAAAGAAACCAAAACGGGGTCTTGCTATCGCCCAAGGCTCGAATGATGCTCGACAAGAGATTATAGAAAAAGGTGGCAGGAATACCGATAAAGGTGACCAACAGATACCAATATGAATCTACAAAAATTTCTTCAGGGGTGCTCATCCATCGAAGGATACAGGCACAAAGCAAGGAGGCTACAAGGGCAAGCGAGAGCGACATCACAGCCGTGAGCTTCAACGACGAATACACATAACGTCGCAACGATGAATAGTCGCGAGCGCCAAAACGCTGTGCCACCGGGATTGCAAACCCGCAACAACAGCCGTTGCAAAAACCGAGGATAAGAAATATCACCGAAGTACTCGACCCTACGGCGCCCAACGCATTTACCCCCAAGCACTTACCCACAATAGACGCATCTATCAGCGAATATGCCTGCTGAAGCACATTACCCAAGAGCAAGGGCAATGCGAACTTAAAAATCAAAGGCATAGTGCGCCCTGCGGTCATCTCTTTACACTGAGCCATTACACAAACCTATTAGAAATCTTTAATACCGATGCAAAATTACTTATTCCCTCAATCACAAAACGCATTTCAATCGTTAAAAACAGCCAACAGCCCGAGCTTACGATTTATTAAGCATTAATTTCAATTTTTTTATCGAAAAAATTACATCTCAATCGGAATTATTCGCTATATTTGGGGATATATAATCAACTTGATTTTTTACAAACCAATTAAAAACGACATTATTATGCGTAAACAACTACTCGTTTTATCACTCGCATTGGCATCACTACCTCTTGCCATAAATGCAAGCGAACGTGGAGGACGCACCGTGACACTGTCAGGGACGGAATTTTCAGTCGACACGTTGTATCATGCAGTAGTGGGTCCCGGCACCACACAGACATCATTAAAATTGACAAGCACCTCAACGCCTGAGCGGCTATTACGAGTGTTTTATCTCACCACCGACCTCACCAATCCTTCAATCAGCATTGAGGCGGGAGTGGCAAACAACAAGCTGTCGGGAGGCGCCCTCACCTCGACAATGGGCGCCAAGAAGACCAACACCGAGCGCACATGCTTCGGCGGCATCAACACCGACTTCTTCATCACTTCGGGCACGGCAAGCAACGGCACCTCTATGGTAGGCGCTCCGGTGGCAATGTCGGTGGCTGAAAGCGAAATCTATCGCACGGGATGGCAGAGCAATGCCTGGCCCAACTTCTATGTTGACGAGACCGGCAAGCCATGTATCGGTGCTGTCAACCTCTCATCGGGCACCCTCACCTATGGCGAAAGCACCCTTCCGGTGTGGGGCATCAATGAGTCGGTGGCAAACAACGAAGTGACCATCTACACCCCCAAATACTACGGCACAGTCAACCAGCCTTCGCTTGACGGCAAATGTGTGGAAATACCCGCCAAACTCGTAGATGCCACCTTTATCGAAGCCGGTAAAAACATCACAATGGAAATCACCGGCGAGCCTACCACCACCGGAACTCGCGCCATCGGCAGCGATGAGTTTATGCTCGTGGCTAAAGGTACATCGAAAGAAGCTTTGGCAGCGCTCACCGTAGGCACTCGCCTCACCCTTTATATGAAAGCCCTCTGCAACAATGAGGAAGTATTCCCCAAAGACCTTTGCACCGGCAACCCCTGGATTCTTCACAACGGCAATGTGCTTGACTCTGAAAGCGACCGCGGCGATGCTTCGGCACGCCATCCGCGCTCAGGCATCGGTTATAATGCCGACAAGACCAAACTGTTGATGATGGTAATCGACGGACGTAGCGCCATCTCTTCGGGTGTGCAAACCTCGGAATTGGCACATATGATGTATTATGCCGGTGTCGACGAAGCCATCAATGTGGACGGTGGCGGCTCATCTACACTTTGGACCTCCGCATTAGGTGTGCGCAATAATGGGAGCGACGGCAAAGAGCGCGCTGTGTCGAGCGGCATGTTTACCCTCATCAATGCTCCGCAAGACGACGTTGTGACGGAAATAAGATTTGTGGATTGGGCGATGGAAATGCCTCGCTATGGCATCTACACCCCCAAATTTTACGGCTATAACCAATATGGTGTGCTTGTCGACACCGATGTGAAAGGCGTGACCATCAGTGCTCCCTCGTCGTTGGGAGAAGTGATTGACGATGGCAACACCTTGTTTGCCACCGGCACCGGGTGTGCCGCTCTCACCGCCACCTTAGGCGACCTTACGGCAACCATCCCGGTGACAATCGTCACAGAAGCACAAATCTCCTATCGCTTGCCGTCGGTGGTAATCGACAACAAGCGCGAATATTCTATTGAGCCGCAAGCACAAGTGAGAGACGACTTAATGCCGCTCAGCCCGATAGCTCTCTCTTGGGCATCCGCCGACCAGGCAATCGCTACGGTTGACAATAAGGGCGTGATAAGAGGTGTGGCTAACGGTGTCACTCAAGTGACCGGCACCCTCGACACCTTCAGCAGCCCAATTGATGTTACCGTAGAAATCCCCGATGGCGATGCTATGACTATCTATCCGGAAATCAATCCGGCAGACTGGACGCTCTCCCAATATGGCAGCACCAACATCGCTATTGCCGATGAGGGCGACGGGTTCAAGCTCACCTTCGTGGGCAACGGCTCCGGTCGCAGTCCGTATGTTCAAGCCAAGAATATGGTGCGCTTATGGAGTCTTCCTTCAAAAATTCGCTTGGCAGTCAATCCCGGCGATGTCACAGTCAAGAAGGTGACGCTCAATGCCACTAATGCTTATGGAGAAAACACCGCCACGTGGATAGTTGCCGGAACGGAGCTACCGAAAAACGAGGTGTCGGTAATCGAAGCCAACCTTTCCGATTGGTGTAACCCCGACGACATCGGCGTGTATCCCATCACACTTAACCTCGTGCGGTTTGAACTCGGAGCTACCGACAAGACCGAACATGCCATCACCGTTTCTCGCATAGAGACAGTGTATGGCGATGGTGGCGGCAGCGTTGAAACAATCACTATCGGCAAGGCTGAAATTTATCCCAACCCGGTGGCACAAGGAAGCGCCGTGACTATCAAAGCTCAAGGCAATGCCACCGCTCGCATCTTCTCGCTCAGCGGCATACAAGTGGCGGCTGTAGATTTCACCGACAGCACCTGCCTCAGCACTGCCGACCTTACTGCCGGCATCTACCTGGTAAAGGTATCGACAGCCACAAGTGCCAAAGTGGCTAAGCTCATCGTGAAATAGCAATATTTCCTCACCGAACATACCAAGATAAAGGGTTACGAGGCGTCGACCTCGTAACCCTTTTCTCTTATATCATCGTAGGTCAGCGCACTATCGAAAGCGGAGCGTCGTATTGTCGAGAGACCACGAGAATTAGGCATGGCAGAGAGGTAAACGACTGCGCCTCTCCCTTCTCGATGCGACACACCAATCGTAGAGTGCCGTCGGAGAGCTGAGACAGCGACGACGGAAAGATTTCGGTTTTAGTGTGTGAGGCGTTCTCAGAAACAACAATCACATAGTCTTTTTCAAAATCAATTTTTGTGGGCAAACCATCAGGACCCATCACGGCTGCAGCCCCAAAGATTTCCTTAAAAAGGTGGGCATCGGTGATTTTGCCGTTCGGGATACGGCGCACATCGTTGCGCACGAAGTAGCCCTTAGCCACTACATACGGCACTTCGCTTGCAACCGCCGTCGACTTTTGGGTGCGACAAGCCGTAGAGAGCACACAAAGCATTATGGCTGTGATAATTACAAAATATTTCATCTTCACTAAAATGATGGTTTATAATTTTTCAATTGTTTGTTTAGAGCGTCACTATTGCCGTCGGTCACCTTATTGAGCAGAGCATAGAAATCCGATGAATGATTCATGTGGCGAGTGTGACACAGCTCATGGAGCAACACATAGTCGATAAGCTCCGAGGGCAAAGTCAACAGATAGCACGACAAATTAATCGTGCCTGCCGACGTACAGCTGCCCCACCGTCGGCGCGCGCCATTGATTTTCACTTTCCGATAGTGGAAATCGTAGCGGTCAGCCCATTCCTTGAGCAACGGTGGCAACAGCAACTCCGCCTGCCGCTTCATCGCCCGCACAATCGTGTTTTTCAGAAGCATTTGCGTCTTGGCATTATCATAGTCGGCATCCGTAGGGCAATAGACCACGGCTTTATCGTCTACAATACGTAAGCGAAACACCACACCTTCGCCTTCCACCACGCTGAGCTTAAAACAGGGCGCATCGATGGAAAACCCCGGAGCGATAGGCTTTTTCTTCACCTTCTCATAACTGTCGAGAAACACATCGCGGTGACTGTTCATTACCTCTATCACGTCAACAATAGAAGTGCGAGGCGGCACTACAACCGTAAAACCCTCCGGAAGGATGTGCACTCTTACTCGTCGAGCACGAGCATTGGTGCGCACCTCAATACGCGGGAAACCGTCTATTCTCAACAGCCGTTTGCTCGACATAGCTTAGTGGATTATCACAAGAGTTGCACCAAACCCATATTCACGGAATGAAGCATCTTGCACCTCACATTGCTTATGCTTGCGATGAAGCTCGTCGACAATAGCCTTTCTCAACACCCCTTCGCCCTTGCCATGGATAAACACTATTTTCTGTCCCTTTCGCATAGCATTATCTTTCATCACCCGTCGAAATTCATCCATCTGCACGCCCAGCATATCAGAGTTGGACATCCCGGCAGTGGAGTCGAGCAGCGAATTGATGTGCAAGTCCACCTCGATTATTTCGCCCCCTTTAGGCTTGTGATGATGCTTCTCCACCGGTCTACGTTGCGGTTTGTCGGCTTGCTTCTTTTCCTTCATTGCCCTCTCTATTTCACTCGAATCAATCACCAATTGCCTCTGCGGCACGTCGTTTTTCACAATGTCGTAGGCAATCACCGGATTGTCGAAATAAGGGTTTTCGTGGAAGCAATGCACCTTATAAAATTTTGTGGCATCCAGACGAAACTCCACAGCGGAGGGGTTTTTCAATCGGAAAGACTTGTCGCGCTTAAATGCCACATATTCCACCACTATTCGCTCACGTTGAGGGAGGTCGTCGTGAGAGAGCGTTTCCAAAATCACTTGCATATTAGGCTCCACGATATCGGCAAAACGACATTGCCATTGCTTGTCGTCGCCGCGAGTGGCATACACCACATAGAGATAATAATTGCTGTCGTTGACCAGCGACGCGTCAAACGTAGAGGTGTTGAGATGCTTAGGCTCTTCCGGCTCATAACCGAGCACCACATTGAGCACATCGCCACCCTCCACTTCTTCCACCGGCGGCAACACCGGCGGGGCAGCCACCGCCTTTTGAGGTGTAGCCACTGCGGGCGCTTCATAGCGACTCGGCTCATTGCTGCCATACTTCTTTTTTGGCATCATACCACCATCAGCATCCACCACCACACACTCTCTCACCATCACAGGCGTTTCAAACCCATCCGGCTCCTCAACATATGCAATGTTACCTTCTATCTTAGTTACTTTACCGCCTCCCACAGCGTTAAGGAAGCGCACAATATCACCTACTTTCATATTTTCAAACAATTTATTCGCAAAAATACAACTTTTTGCCGGAATAACTACACACGTCCATCGCATTAGCAAAATGATATGAAAAATCAAAAAAATGTAGTAATTTTGCGCCAACAAAAAAACAAACAATATGAAAAAAGTTGGAATTGCCCACCCTAAAGGGTTATATGTGTTATTTCTCACCGAGATGTGGGAACGATTCAGCTACTATGGTATGCGTGCCATGTTTGTGCTCTACTTGATGAAATGTCTTCTGATGAGCGAAGCACAGGCAGCGCAACTCTACGGCAGCTATACCGGCTTGGTCTACCTCACTCCATTGTTGGGAGGCTTCCTTGCCGACCGCTATTGGGGCAACCGCCGGTCGGTGTTGTTGGGGTCGTTAGTGATGGCATTCGGACAGTTGCTGATGTTCTACAGTGCATGCGTCTACACCAGTGCTCAAGCCTCATGGCTGATGTATATCGGTTTAGGTCTCCTCATCTTGGGCAACGGCTTCTTCAAGCCGAATATCAGTTCGCTTGTAGGCGACCTCTACGAGAAGAGCGACAGCCGCCGCGACACCGCCTACTCCATTTTCTATATGGGAGTGAATATGGGTGCGATGATAGCCCCCTTATGGTGTGGTTGGGTGAGCAACGGCGAGTCGCCCGAGGGCTTCAAGTGGAGCTTTCTTTCGGCAGCTATCGGCATGATTATCGGAGGCTTGATTTTTTATCTTTTCAAAAACAAATATCTTGTCAATCCCAAAGGCGAGCCGGTGGGAGTGAAGCCTGCTCCTGCCGCCCGCAAGAGCGACAAGAGCGAGAAGCGTTCGCCGGCATTTATCGTTGGGATGGTGATGCTCTGCTTGTTATTGTTTGCCGCATTTCGCTTGGGAGGCAACGACTATATCGGGGCGGCAATCTATTCGGTATCGATAGCCGTACCGCTGATGATAATCCTCGACCGGAGTCTCTCACCAATAGAGCGCAAACGCATAGTGGTGATTTATGCCATCACATTTTTTGTGATTTTCTTTTGGGCGGCATATGAACAGAGCGGCGCCTCACTCACATTTTTTGCCGAAAAGCAAACCGACCGCACACTTGGCGACTACACCGTACCGGTGTCATATTTTCAAAGCGTCAATCCCATCCTCATTGTGCTGCTCGTGCCCCTCTTCAACGTGATGTGGGGCTTTTTGCGCCGCCACGGCATCGAGCCTGCAGCCACGATGAAACAAGCAATGGGCTTGGCACTGTTGGGAGTGGGCTATCTGGTGATTTCGTTTGGTGTGGGTCAAGCCACAGCAGCAGAGAAAGTGAGCATGATGTGGCTTCTCACCCTGTATTTTATGCTCACCATGGGCGAGCTGTTTCTTGAGCCTATAGGCTTGTCGATAGTCAATCGCTTGTCGCCGGCGCGCTTCTCGTCGCTGCTGATGAGCGTGTGGTTTCTCAGTTCGGCGGCAGCCAACAAATTGGCGGGAGTGTTAAGTAGCCTGTATCCAACCGACGACAAGGTCACCTCGTTTTTAGGCTATGAGATAGCCGATTTGAGCGATTTCTTTATGATTTTTGCGTTGATGGGCTTTGCGTCGGCAGCTTTATTGGCGGTAATTTCACGCAAATTGGAGAAGATGATGTAAAAAAATTGAGGTGGAGATGAATAAAAATCACTACCTTTGTACTTTCAAACCCTTAATAATAAGAAAATAAGAAATCATATGTCGATAGATAACATTATTTCTGCCGCTACGGCAGAGGCATTAAAGGCGCTATATGGATTGGAGGTAGAAGCCTCAACCATCAATCCCACGGCTACAAGGAAAGAGTTTGAAGGCAACCTCACTATCGTGGTGTTTCCCTTCGTGAAAGCCGCACGCAAGTCGCCGCAAGCCACGGCAACTGAAATCGGCGACTATCTGCAATCGCATTGCGAGGCGGTGAAAGCCTACAACGTAATCAACGGCTTTCTTAACATCACCATCGAGCCAAAATTCTGGCTCGGTGTGATGAAGCATATCTCTGAGACCGACAGCTACGGCTTCCGCAGCGAGACGCCCGACAGCTCTTTGGTGATGATTGAATATTCATCGCCCAACACCAACAAGCCTCTCCACTTGGGTCATGTGCGCAATAACCTGCTGGGCTTCAGCTTGTCGCGCATAATGAAGGCTAACGGCTACAAAGTGGTGAAAACCAATATCGTCAACGACCGCGGCATCCACATCTGCAAGTCGATGCTTGCATGGCTGAAATGGGGCAACGGCGCTACTCCCGACTCTACCGGAATGAAAGGCGACCACCTAATCGGCGACTTCTACGTGGCTTTTGACAAGCACTACAAAGAGGAGCTGAAGCAACTGCAAGAGCAAGGCATGACTAAAGAAGAGGCTGAAGCAGCATCACCTTTGATGAAGGAAGCACGCGAAATGCTCCGTAAATGGGAAGCCGGCGACGAAGAAGTGCGCTCGCTATGGCGAAAAATGAATGAATGGGTGTATGCCGGATTTGACGAAACATACAAGCGACTCGGTGTGGATTTCGACAAGATTTACTACGAAAGCGAGACATACCTCGAAGGCAAGGAGAAGGTGCTTGAAGGATTGGAAAAGGGCATCATGTATCGTAAAGACGATGGCTCCGTATGGGCAGACCTCACCGCTGATGGCCTTGACCACAAGCTCCTGCTTCGCAGCGACGGCACATCGGTGTATATGACACAAGACATCGGCACTGCCAAACTTCGCTTCCGCGACTATCCCATCGACAAGATGATTTATGTGGTGGGCAACGAGCAAAACTACCACTTTCAGGTGCTCTCGTTGCTTCTCGACCGCCTCGGATTCAAGTGGGGTAAAGACCTTGTGCATTTCTCTTACGGCATGGTTGAGCTGCCGGAAGGCAAGATGAAGAGCCGCGAAGGCACCGTTGTGGATGCCGACGACTTAATGGATGCGATGGTGAGCAACGCCAAAGAGATGAGTGCGGAGCTGGGCAAGCTCAACGACCTTCCACAAGAAGAAGCCGACAAAATTTCGGAAATCATTGGTCTCGGAGCTTTGAAATATTTCATCCTAAAAGTAGACCCTCGCAAGAATATGACCTTCAATCCCAAAGAGTCTATAGACTTTAACGGCAACACCGGACCCTTCGTGCAATACACCTACGCACGCATCCGCTCGGTGCTCCGCAAGGCTGAAGCCGACAGCTTAAGCCTCACTTTCAATGCCGACAATGTCAGTCCCAACGACAAGGAAGTGTCGCTCATTCAGCGTCTTGCCGACTTCCCTACAATCGTGGAAGAAGCCGGACGCACCTACAGCCCGGCATTGGTAGCCAACTATGTCTACGAACTTGTGAAAGAATATAATCAATTCTACCACGACTACAGCATCCTCAAAGAGTCTGACATCGATGTGCGCTCATTCCGCTTGAAGCTGTCGGCTACGGTGGCTGAGATTGTGAAACGCGGATTTTGGATGCTCGGCATTGAGGTGCCCGAACGTATGTAACAGCTTCGTTGAGATTATTTAACTCAACAAATGAACCCTATACAGTCATTTGGTGTTATCTTCACAACGACAATTTTTGTAACAACTAAGTATTGAAAGAAAAAATGAACAACTACAATTTTTACAGCGATGGCAACGGTCAGCAGACCGTAGTTTATACGCAAAGCGTGGCAAAGGTGATGCGCAGTGTCTATCTGAGGATGTTTCTCGGATTGCTGGCTACGGCATTCACCGCAATGTTTGTGGCATCGCAAGAAAGTCTGATGTTGGCAATCTTCGGAAACAAGATATTCTTCTGGGGCTTGATTATTGCAGAGTTTGCTTGCGTGATAGGCATCTCCGGAGCAATCAACAAGATTTCAACGGCGATGGCGGTGCTTCTCTTCTTCGTTTATGCCATAATCAACGGTGTGACGTTGGCATCCATATTCTGGGTGTTTAAGATAAGCACTATCGCCCAAACATTCTTTATCACCGCCGGTGTGTTTGGCGCTATGTCGGCCTACGGCTATCTCACTCGCGCAGACCTCTCCAAGTTTGGCGCATTCCTGTTTATGGCTCTTATTGGCTTGATTATCACGTCGGTAGTAAACATCTTTATGGGAAGCGAGACATTAGATTGGGTTGTCTCGCTCGTGGGTGTGGGCATTTTTATCGGGCTCACTGCGTGGGATACACAGAAGATAAAGATGATGGTGATGCAAAGCAATGGCTACAACGTGGGTAAGATTGCCACCCTCGGCGCATTGTCGCTCTACCTCGACTTTATCAATCTCTTCCTCTATCTCTTGCGCATCTTCGGCTCAAGAGACTGATTTGGAAATTACAAAGACTATGACAAAGCCCCGACTCAAGAAAGCCGGGGCTTTGTTGTGTATATGTTGCTCTGACAGCTCCCTATTTCTTTTTCGGCTTGATGTAGTCGTTGTAAATTTTTATGCAAAACACAATCAATGAGCAAGTCGTAGTGATTGCATTTGTGACAAGAAGGGGCCAATTTTCCACCAAGATGCCCTGAATGGCAAAAAACAGACCTCCCAGACCCATAAGCAGGAATGTGGGCAGTGCTATTCCATCGGTGTTGTGTGTGCGCAAAGTGTAGATTGCTTGCGGCATATAGCCAAGCACCATACATACGGCTGCTATCGAGCCTACAATATTTGCTATGTCCATAAGTTAAAAATTTTTATGCAATAGTTTTTTGATAAAAGGGTTGCAAAGATACAAAACAATTGCGATTTACTATTGTTTTTCTATTAAAATCACAAGATATATGCTCCAAAATGTTTAATTTGTCGTAAAAATCGCCTAATTTGGCAAAATATGATTATTAAATGATATTAATTTGCTAAATTTGCTGATGAATTGCAACTACGCATAAATATTTAATTATTAGTGAATATTTACGTTTAATTTAATAATAAATACTTTCAAAAAATGAGAAAATTCTATCTCGCAGCAGCGATTATGGGAGCAGTGACCTTTGGAGCATCTGCTCAGACAGTGTTGCTAAATGAGGGATTTGAGACGGCAAGTACCGACACGTACAGCCCCGTTTTCCCTGACGGATGGACCACCATCGATAGCTACCTCGGCTCAAAGGACGCTTATCGTTGGAATGTTTACTACACAGAAAGAGGCACAATTTCAGGTATGCATTGCGCTTCGTGCGACGCCTCAATGTTTGAGAGCGACAGCGAAAAAGGCTTTGGACCTCGCGAAGAGATTCTTTTATCTCCGGAATTGACTCTCGACAACACTTATCAATTATCATTTAACTGGAAAGCAGCATCGGCATCAGCATTGGAACACAAAGAATACGACTGCCAAGTGAGAGTGGTTGTCGACAACGATATAGCCGGCGCCGAAACCATCTTCTCCTTCCAAGATGCCAACATTTTGAAAGAGAGCGGTGTGCTCACCTTCCCCTGGACCGGATGGCAAATCTACAACTCCGCCCTCGACCTAAGCCGCTGGCAAGGCAAGACAGTGAAAATTGCTTTCGTGTATAAGATGCTTAAGAAATGCGCCAACGTGCTTTATATCGACGATGTGATTGTGAAGCAATTCACTCCGCCAACGGCCCCGAAGGCAGAGCTTGACAAGCGTCTGTATAACTTCGGCGACGTGTATATGGGTTCGAAGGTCTATTCGGAAGTAATATCACTGAAAAATACCGGCACCAACGGGCTGACAATCAACGACATCGTTTTGCCGGAGGGTGTCACCACCACCATCGATAAAGACGAGGTCAACCTCGACAAAGGCGAGACGCTCAACTTCTATGTGGCTTATCAAGCCTCAATGACCAGCGCCACCGACGACAACGTGGTGATTAAGACCAACGGCGGCGACGTGACCCTTCGCGTGGTGGCAAACAAGCTGATGCTTCCCGCCGACGCTTCGTATGTGAGCTTCGAAGGAGGCAAAATCCCTGCCGGATGGACCAGTGACGGATGGGATATTATAAGTTATGCCTTGGAAGGCGACTACTCCGTATATGCCGGACCACGCATAGGTAGCGCAAGCACCCTTATATCGCCGCGTCTTGACCTCTCTGAGGGCGCTCAATCGGTGACATTCACCGCCTTCGAAGATTTTGACTCTGACCTTGAAGGAGGCTATCCGGAAAACGACATCTATCTTGAGCTTTCGAAAGACGGCGGAAATAACTGGACCGTTGTTTGGACTTCATCGGAGACCAATGCCATCGTTAATCCGGTGGTTGACCTCGGCACTCCGGCATCCGACAACTGCTATCTCCGCTGGACCTTCAGCGAAGTGGCTTTGGACTCGGAGAATATTCCCGAAACATCATTGTTCTTCCTCGACGCCATCATCCTTCCGAAAGTGTATGGACAAGGAGGCTTGCCATCTAAAGTCTCATTGCTCACTCCCGCCGACGGAACAAAAGACATGTACAACCGCAACGTGACCCTCACTTGGGAAGAAGCACAATTTGCCGAGGGCTATAAGTTATATGTAGGCACCGACATCGCAGCCACCAATATAGTGAACGGCGAAGACCTGGGCAATGTCACCTCCTACACCATCCCGCAATTGGACTACAACACCACCTATATGTGGCGTGTGGTGGCTTACAACAGTGTGGGCGATGCCGAAGCGGCTTCCACCTGGAGCTTCACTACCATGTCCGACCAAACGGTGAAATCGTTCCCCTACGTGCAAGATTTCGAGGGCGCAACATTCCCGCCGTTGGGCTGGAACACCACCAAAGACGGATACACTCGCTGGAGCTCTAACGAAGTCAATGCCTTTGAGGGCAGGAAGAGCGTATCGGCAGATTGCTACGGCGCAGAGACTTCTACAGTGCTCGAAACAGCGGAATTCCAACTCCCCGACACTCCGTTGGAAATAAGTTTCTACTGGGGCAACGATATGCCGGTGGCTCTCGAGAAAGATGAGAGTGGCATTGTGGAAAATCCTTCAACCGTCGACGACGGCATCGATGCTTGCTTCTTCGAAATCTTCGACAACGGTGAATGGAAGCAATTAGGCATCCTTTCGGATAAAAACAACAAGGTGTGGTATCATCAAGTGGCTAACCTCTCGGAATATGCCGGCAAGACCGTATCGTTCCGTTGGAGATATGTGGGCCACAGCTATATGCAATCCACCGGTGTGGGCCTCGACTTAGTGAAGATTGCGCCCCTCGAAAGCCATAAGGTTTCGTTTAACGTGGCTGAATGGAATGCCGGCTCTGTCAACTACCAAAGCTCGGTGACCTCCAAGAAACCTATCTCGCTGATTAACGAAGGTAGTGATGCTATGAAGATTGAGTCGGTGACCTTTGGCACGTCAAACTTCACCACTACTCTTTCAGCCGGCACCATCATTGAGGCCAAGAAAGGAGTGCCTTTGACTATCACCTTCCATGCGCTCGACACTGCTGCAGCAGTCGACGACGTAATGACCGTGACCTTTGAAGGCGGCCACACCATCTCTCTGCCGGTGAAGGGTAACGCCTTGGCTTCCGACATCCGCTACTACAACTTCGAGAGCGATGCTCCGGGCACCAAGCAACCCACCGACTTCACCACCATCGATGTGGATAGAAAAGCCACTAAGGCGATGACCGGCATGAACTATCCTTGCTACTCTGAAGCATTTGCCTTCTCTGTGCAACAAAACGAAGATTGGAACAACGTGTTTAATCCCGTTAGTGGCGACCAAGTGCTGGTGGCTATCGCTCCCGCCGACGACGGTGACGCCAACGACTGGATTGTCAGCCAAAAGATGACGGCTACCGCCAACTCAAGTTTCCGCTTCTACGGTCGCAATTGGAACTCTATCTACTCTGTTCTTCCCGAAAATCCTCACTGCGTTGAAGTGCTTGTAAGCACCGAATCGGCTACCGACATTTCCACATTTACTACAGTGATGGAAAAGGTGAAAATGGAATACTACGACCCGGCAAAGGGATATCACGAATTTAACGTAGACCTTTCGGCATATGCCGGTCAAGACATCTATGTTGCAGTACGTCACACCGTGACTGCCGGACTCGTTGCCTTCTTTGACGACTTCTATTTCAACCACTTCTCTAACTTCGGCGGCGTGAGCGACATCACTGCCGACAAGGATGTGAAGATTTATCCTAACCCGGTGGCAGACACACTCCACTTCGGAGCTGAAGCCAATGTGAAAATCTTCAACCTTGCAGGAAGTAAGGTGAAGGAAGCTGAGGGTGTGAACAGCCTCAATGTGGCTGACCTCGCTGCCGGTGTATATGTGGTGAAAGCCACCACCGAAGCTGGCATCAAGACCGCTCGTATCGTGAAGAAATAAGCATCTTCACCATCGTATAACTCACGACGCTGTGTTGCATCTCTGCTACACAGCGTCTGTTTTTTTGTTTTCACTGTTGAGGAGCCGCTAATTCGATTTTTGCGGAGCATGGACCTGCAGTTTTATGCCAAACGATAGTCGCAAGACATCGTGCATCTTTACAGACCGGTTTGTGGCTTTGGTCACCACATAAAGGTCGTTGGTGCTAAGCTCGTAGAACAGCGACACCGAGCGCCACATATCGTTGCGAGGATAGAAGGTGAAGCTTTGCCCCAAAAACACGCTCAAGCGCATCTTGGTGCTGAAATTATAATAGTTGTTGGGGTATTTCCCCGGCTCTCGCTTCCACATATCGTCGCCGCTGAGCGAAGTGACGTAAAGTCCACAGCCGAAGGGCTCCCACGAGAATTGTTGCCCGAGAGGGATGCTCCATGGCTTATAGGTCTGCTTAAGAGTGAAAGTGAAGCGCAAACGGTCGGAGTAATGCTTGGGCAAAAATCCCACAAAAGCATCTGTTTCCCACGCCGAGTTTTTGCCGTATTCCCACCCGGCACCAAAAGAAAGAAACCCCATGCCTCCGGCATACTGCATCTTGAAATTTTTGGGCTTTATTCGCTCCCAACCGTTGTAGCGCCACGATATGGGCTTATTCCACTGCCGTTCCACATCCCCTATGCTATCTGAAGGGGTCACCGCCATTGACCTCCACGGCAACAGCAACGCAACAGCCGCAAATGCTACCTTAAAACTCCACCACTTCATATGTATAGCCCTCCTCATTGATAATGAAATATAGATATGCACGCTTCTTGGCACAGGTGCATTGATAATAAATCACCCCGTCAGAAAAGGGTTCGTCTGCGGTGATTTGATGGAGATGCCCGTAAAGGCAAAATTGCAAAGCGGGAAATTGACGCAGCGCATATTCAAAGCCGTAAGCCACGTTGTTGTTAAACTGCTCGGAAAATGGTCCGGCATGCATTGCCACAACGGTCTTTTCCGCTTGGTCAGGATAATTGGCATACTCGGCGCGAAGAAATGAGAAGTCGGGAACGGCAGTGGAGTAGTCATATTCCAATGCATTGGTGTTCAGACAGATGAAGCGCACATTCCCGGCAGTAAAAGCAAAGTCGGGCTCTCCAAAAATGCGTCGAAAGGTCTGTTCGCCCGAGCCAAGGCAGTCGTGGTTACCCAACAGGCACACATAGGGCACTTTGAGTTTGTTTAGGATGTCGCGCTGCATCTGAAACTCTATCTTAGCCCCGAAATCGGAAAGGTCGCCGGTGTGAATCACAAAGTCGAGGGGCTCGCGGCGGTTGATTGACTCCACGGCATCTTCCGTTTCGTCATACCATCGCTGGGTGTCGCTCACCACGGCAAAAGCAATCTCTCGTTTTCCCTTTAGCGACTGCTCTATGCGCTCAACATTTTTTGCATTGATGTGAATATCGCCGTCGATATCGCTATCGTAGGGATGATATTCTATCATCTCGCAACCTACAAGACACATCGATGCCGCTATCATTAGAAGTTTGTTCATTGCAATCGTTGTTTTGTAGTGCGAAGTTCGCCAATTTCAGTCGACAAAAAAATATCTAAAAATCAAAAAAAGTGGCTATTTAGTCACCGAGGGAGTCTATCGATTGATGAGGTAGATGCCAAGGGCGGCGAGGACGGCGGCAAGCAAGTATTTAAAATAGAATGCTTCTCCCAGACAAAGACACGATGTGACTGCTCCCACCACCGGGATAAGCGAATTGAAGATGGCTACTTTGCCAATGGGATTGCAGCTGAGGAGTTTGTTATAGAGGGCGAAGCCAACGGTTGAAATGGCTATAAGCAATAGGAGAATAACGATGCCGGAGAGGGTAACAACGGGGAGCGTGCCTCCGACCATTAAGCCGGGTATCATCAGGAGTATTCCGCCGATAGCGAGGCTGTAGCCGGTGCCGGTAAAGACGTCGATGCGGCGGCTTAGCCCGCGAGTCATCAGCGACGCCACTGCGCCGCAAAGGGCATTAAGGATAATCATCCCGTCGCCCGACCAGGTGAATCTGCCGCTGTCTTTATCCCCCATATTGAGGGCAAGGATGCCAATGATACCCACGACGCATCCAGCCACTTTTTTCACTGTCATACGGTCGGTCTTGAAGAAGAAGCAAGCAAAAATCACCACGGCAAACACGCTCAACGAGTTGATAATGGCAGCTCGCGACCCTTCGCTATGCGAGAGTCCGAAGTAGAAGAAGGCGTAATGGAGGGTGGTATTAAAGAGGGTGAACGCCAGGATATACAGCCAATCACGTGGGGTTCGGGCAGCAAAGCGCCGATGGGAAGCGCGTGCCAACAACAGGATGATGAGTCCGGAAACGGCAAAGCGGATGCCCGCAAAGAGCATCTTGCTGCCGGTCATTGCGGAGGTAATGTGAAATTGGGCAAAGCCAAGCTTGATGAGCGGATAAGCCCATCCCCATGCTATGGCGGCAGTGAGCGCAAACACCACTACCCACGGCTGTCGCTGAAAGATGCTTCGATTACTTGTATCCATACCGAAAACTCCGCTCTTTGCGCCCGATGTTCTATGCTGACTATAGGGCACAAAAAAAGGGTAAGCTGACTATATCGCGCCGCTACAACCCACTACCCTTGCTTCGGTCAAGACCTGGGGGATTTATGGGGAGCTGGCCGTATAGGACTTACCCGTGTGCAAAGGTACAAACTTTTTTTAAACCTGCAAAATATCGGTCAGAAAAAAGCTGTTTGTTTTCTTTAGGGCGCTCCTTTTAGAGCCATCGTAGAGTCAACTGGCAAGTGCAAATTTAGCAAAAATGCCTGAAGAAACAATTTTTGGGGTAGTCAAAGTCTATTTTTTCTCTGGGTCTCTCATTGATAAGTTTGACCTTGTTCTTCAAGAAATGTTCTGTAATAGTGTTGAAATCCGTACTTTTTGGTATAGATTGTCGCAGTAGCCTTGGCGCACTCGTTTGCGTTCTTGCCGTGCTTAAGTTTGCACGCAATCAAGAAGTTCGTGCTGCGCTCTTTGAGCGTGAGGATAGCCCCCTTGCCATTCTTCCCGATGATGGAGTCCATTTCCCAATCTCCAAAGCGCTTACCATTAGCCTCGAAAGGTCGGTCATGTATGCTGACTCTGTTTGGTATATTTTTAACCTTTGTAGGGCGGTCTTTTTGCCCATTTCGGTTGTATTTCATCTTGCGACGATTTTTATTTGGATGCACAAAGTGTTGTGACAACTAAATAATCATACAAATAACTACAACTAAGGGTTAGGGCGGCATTGCATGGCAGTGTCGCTCTATTTTTGTGGGGGGTGAAGTTTGTCTATTCGCAGAAGAAAAGCTAAATTTGTGACAAAAATTATTTTTGCGATGTCATTTATTTCATGGATAGGTGCCGGTCTTGGTTGGGTTGCCACCAACAGTGTGCTTGGCGCTATTGCGGGTTGGGCACTTGGTGGTGCCGTAGAGTCGTTTGTAGGAAGGAAAATGTCGGCTAATGCCGAACAGCCGAGCCTCTCCGACTCTGAGGGAAATAGAAACGGTTTTTTATTCTCGTTGATGGTCTTGTCGGCACATATCATCCAAGCTGACGGTAAGATTATGCATTCCGAAATGGAAACTGTCAGGCGATTTCTTCGCAATTCTTTTGGCGAACAGGCGGAAAAGCAAGGTAATGATATCTTGATGCGTCTTTTTGATTATCGCAAGAGTCATGGCAACGAAGTGTGGCAACGGCAGATAAGGCAGTCGTGCCGGGAGATGGCGATGAATATGGAGGCGGAGGTGCGGTTGCAACTCATTGCTTTCTTGTGTGAGATTGCTAAGGCCGACGGTAATATCCACGACAACGAGGTGGCGGCATTGAAATCCGTGGCAAGCTATTTGTCGCTTTCTGAGGATATTGTCAATCGGATGCTTTCTTTGGGAGGAACGTCTCTTGACGATGCGTATGCTGTGTTGGGCATTTCTAAGGATGCCACCGATGATGAGGTGCGTAAAGCATATCGGCGCATGGCTATCGAGCATCATCCTGATAAAGTGGCTGCTTTAGGCGACGACATCAAAGCTGCCGCTACAAAGAAATTTCAAGAAATCAATAATGCTAAAGAGCGTATCTTTGCTGCTCGAGGCATGAAATAGTATTACTTTTTATCAACAACAAATATAGCACCATGACAATTGCCGTGGCGCTATATTTTTGTTGATTATGGCTTTTAGCGTTGTTGCTTGCGGAAATAATAGTCGAGCACTTCGCGAGCGGCAACAAACGAGCTTTGGCGGCTCGCAAGCACGTTCTCTTGTTTCACCTTAAGCATAGCTTCAACTTCAGGGTCACGGTAGAAATTTGAGCGAAGGTGCTCGTCGATTGTCTCATACATCCAATATTTCTCTTGCTCCATGCGTTTGCGTTCAAAATATCCATTACCTTTCACGAAATCGAAGTAGCGGTCAATCATTTCCCACACTTCGGCAATGCCCAGCTCGTAATAGCCGGAATAGGTTAGCACTTCGGGAAACCATCCCGAATCGGTGGGGGGAAATAGGTGGAGCGCATTCTGAAATTGTGCTTTGGCAAGGTTGGCGCGAGCGATGTTGTCGCCGTCGGCTTTGTTGATGACGATGCCGTCGGCCATTTCCATAATCCCTCGCTTGATGCCCTGCAACTCGTCGCCGGTGCCGGCAAGTTGGATGAGCAAAAAGAAGTCGACCATTGAATGTACGGCGGTTTCGCTTTGACCCACCCCCACGGTTTCCACGAAGATATTGTTGTAGCCCGCGGCTTCACAAAGCACTATCGTCTCTCTCGTTTTGCGTGCCACACCACCCAATGAGCCTGCAGATGGGCTGGGACGGATGAAGGCATTGGGATGAAGCGATAGTTTTTCCATGCGGGTCTTGTCGCCGAGGATGCTACCTTTGGTGCGTTCACTACTGGGGTCGATAGCTAAAACGGCAAGCTTGCCTCCATCTTTGAGCACATGCAAGCCAAACACGTCGATAGAGGTGCTCTTGCCGGCTCCGGGCACTCCGGTAATGCCTATGCGGCGCGATTTGCCGGCATGTGGCAGACATTTTTCAATCACTTCTTGTGCCACTGTTTGGTGTTCCGCCACAAGGCTTTCTACGAGAGTTACAGCGCGACTGAGGATGGTGACATCTCCTTTTAGGATGCCTTCCACATATTCGCCGACAGTCATGGTTCGCCTGCGTTTGCGTGGTTTGAGATAGGGGTTTACTTTGGGTGGCTCCGCTACTCCGCTATTGACTGTAAGTCCTGCATATTCAGCACTATTTTCAGGATGCATCGACATGTTATGATGCTCATCGTGGTCAAGAATTTCCATATTTTTTGTTTAGGTTTGTTTATTGTTCGGTTGTACCCACAATTCTTACTTGCCGTGTGGGGTGTGCGGCATCATTGCTAAAGATTATTATCGACGAATTGAGCAAATTGGGGTTCTCAAGCAAGGACGCATCCAGCTCAATTATGATTTTGCCTTCTTTTCCCGGCTTGAGCAACTTCGGAAATTTTTTGATTCTGAGAGCTTTGTCGAGGGTTGTGGCGCCGGAAATCTTGAGGTCGGTTTTCCCGATGTTGGATATTTTTAATTCAATCTTTTTTGTTGCTCCGGTTTTGATGGGGGTGCAATCCAATCGGTCGAGGGTGTTGAGTTGCGGAGATTTTGTAAAATTGCGCTTGTCAGGCTCATGTGCCACAACTTGCCCCACAGCTCCAAGCCCTTCAATTCGCTTGTCTTTGTCATAGAGGGGTATTGAAATGTCCAATCGTCCGATTTCAGCATCTCTGTCAGGATGAAAAGTAAGGCTGATTGCAGTAGTTTCTCCCGGTGCTACGATAGAGGGCTCGGCATAGTATGTGAGATTCTTACTTGTTGAATTGCCGAAATGAAGATGTAGCGTATCGTTGGAGTTGTTATAACCAATGATGCTTGCCGTGGAGCGACGACCTTGCTTTACGTCTCCTACAAGTGCTGTCATCTTATTGAAACGCATCTTTCCAGAACTCTCCGGAAACACTTTATCAATCGTTTGTTGTGTGGGGACAACCATGCCGGTGATTGTGAGACGTGGGTGGCTGCCATCGCTTAGATTTACCGAAACTATTTTTTCGAAATGGCCGGGACGTCCCGACGGATTGTAGTGGACTGCGAGAATGTTGCTGTCGCCGGGTTGCAGAATTGCGGAATTGTGTTTTGCAGTAGTGCATCCGCATGATGAACGGATGGAGCGAATGCTGACTGTGTCGTCCCCGATATTTTTATATATGAATTCGTGCGTAACAATACCATCTTTTTCATTGATTCTTCCGAAGTCGTGTGCAGTTTCTGTAAACACCACTTCTCCTGACATCGTGAAGACTATTGATAACGCCAATATGATAATACTATTGCGCATAGTTTATGGTATTACATAGCCTTTTATGCGCAGGTATTTTGTGCCTGCGTTGGTTTTTATCATTATGGTTTTGTCGAATGCTCCGGGGCGTCCTTTGGGCAAATATGTCACTTTTATTTTTGCTCTTTCTCCTTTTTTAATCGGTTTCTTAGGATATTCCGGTTTTGTGCAGCCACAAGATGTTTTTGCTGAAATCACGATTAGTGGTTGACTGCCTGAATTTTCAAATTCGAAATAGCAACTCACGTTTCCTCCGTTTTCTTTAATGTTGCCAAAGTCGTAAGTTGTTGCTACAAATGTAATTTCTGCCTTGTTTGTCGCGCAAATCGTCAAGGTGCTGAATATTGTCAGTAGTATGATTATTAGTCGTTTCATAATTGTACTAATTAGTCAAATTTTTTATGCTTGTTTCCACTCTTGGAGGGTGTGGGTGTCGCGGCTGAACACCACGCCGACTTTCACCACCTTGCGCTCGTCGCCGGCGAAGGGGAGGGCGTAGCCCTTCTCGTCGATTTGGCGCAGAGCGTCGTCGGCGGTGCCGTTGCCGTCGAGCTTGTATTCGAAGATGTAGATTGCGGTCTTCGCTCTCACGATGCAGTCGATGCGACCGTCGGATGTGTGAAACTCGTTTTCCACATCGCATCCTGCAAAA
>SFVH01000068.1 GCA_004561555.1 bacterium | reverse complement strand
GCGGTCTCCCTCTGTCGCTTCGCGACATCTCCCTCACACTGTGAGGGAGTCGACCCTCTAAGAGGGAGGAATATAAGGATTGCGGCTACGCCGCTAAATAAAAATTTAATTTCTTTTTACAGTGTTCTTGCGCCGCTCGCAACCTGCAAAATCCAGCGGGCGTCCACGGCGTTCACTTTGCCGTCGACGTTGACATCTGCCGCGGCGGTTTGGGTGGCGTCAAATACGCGTGCGCCGCTTGCCGCCTGTAATACCCAACGCGCGTCCACGGCGTTGATTTTGTCGTCACCGTTTATGTCGCCGCCTTTATCACCCGAGGAAAGCGCTACAAATGTATATCCGTTTTCATCCGCATAGGTTTCGGCGTAGGAACCTGTGTAGCCACAGATAGTGGTCAAGCCGGAATCAAAAAAGGCATAATTGTCGATACTCGTCACGCTGTCGGGAATGGTGATTCTTGTAAGCGCGGTGCAACCGGAAAATGTAGAAATACCGATACTTGTCACGCCGTCCGAGAGGGTTACGCTTGTAAGCGAGGTGCAGTCTTCAAATGCCCAAATCCTGATACTCGTCACGCTGTTCGGGATGGTATAAGAAGTGTCCAGTTTACCGGCAGGGTATTGGATTAACTCTGTTTTCGCTTTATTAAAAAGCACACCGTTTTCTGAGATATAATTTGGATTGCCTGCCGCGACATCGATGCTTGTAAGCGAGGCGCAACCGGAAAATGCACCATCGCCGATACTCGTCACGCTGTCAGGTATCGTGATGCTTGTAAGCGAGATGCAGTCGGACAATGCCAATTTGCCGATACTCGTCACGCTGTTCGGAATGGTGATGCTTGTAAGCGAGGTGCAGTCTTCAAATGCTCTACTGCCGATACTCGTCACGCTGTTTGGAATGGTGATGCTTGTAAGCGCGGTGCAGTCGGAAAATGCTCCACTGCCGATACTCGTCACGTTGTTCGGAATGGTGATGCTTGTAAGCGAGGTGCAGTAGTTGAATGTATCCTCATCGATACTCGTCACGCTGTTCGGAATGGTGATGCTTGTAAGCGAGGTGCAGTCTTCAAATGCTCCACTGCCGATACTCGTCACGCTGTTCGGAATGGTGATGCTTGTAAGCGCGGCGCAATTATAAAATGCATCCTCACCGATACTCGTCACGCTGTTCGGGATGGTGATGCTTGTAAGCGAGGAGCGGTAGGCAAATGCACTATCAGCTATTGTTTTTGTGCCCACTTTTATAGCATAGGCACCACTAAGTTCCTCTTTCGCTTTAATTAAGTGATTGTTGATATACAAAACATCATTTTCCCAATTATCTGCATTGTTATAATAAGCAGTGTAATGAAAAGCATACAGACCGATACTCGTCACGCTGTCGGGAATGGTGATGCTTGTAAGCGAGGTGCAGTCTTCAAATGCTCCACTGCCGATACGCGTTACGCTGTTCGGAACGGTATAAGAAGTGTCCGGTTTACCGGCAGGGTATTGGATTAACTCTGTTTTCGCTTTATTAAAAAGCACACCGTCTTCTGAGATATAATTTGGATTGCCGGCATCTACATGGATATCTGTAAGCACGGCGCAACCGGAAAATGCAGCATAACCGATACTCGTCACGCTGTTCGGAATGGTGATGCTTGTAAGCGAGGTGCAGTCGGAAAATGCCTCATCACCGATACTCGTCACGCTGTTCGGAATGGTGATGCTTGTCAGCGCGGTGCAGAGTTCAAATGCCCAATCACCGATACTCGTCACGCTGTCGGGAATGGTGATGCTTGTAAGCGAGGTGCAGTCTATAAATGCCCAACCACCGATACTCGTAACGCTGCTCGGGATGGTGATGCTTGTAAGCGCGGTGCAGTAGGCAAATGCGTTCCAACCGATACTCGTCACGCTATTGGGAATTGTGATACTTGTAAGCGCGGTGCAGTTACTAAATGCATAATTGACGATTTCCGTCACGCTGTTCGGAATGGTGATACTTGTAAGCGAGGCACAACCGGAAAATACCGACTCTTCTATACTCGTCACGCTGTCGGGAATGGTGATGCTTGTAAGCGAGGTGCAGTCTTCAAATGCACCCTCGCTGATACTCGTCACGCTGTTCGGAATGGTATAAGAAGTGTCCGGTTTACCGGCAGGGTATTGGATTAACTCTGTTTTCGCTTTATTAAAAAGCACACCGTTTTCTGAGATATAATTTGGATTGCCTGCCGCAACATCGACGCTTGTAAGCGAGGAGCAACCGGAAAATGCCTCATCACCGATACTCGTCACGCTGTTCGGAATAATCATGCTTGTAAGCAAGGCGCAGTTTATAAATGCCCAACCACCGATACTCGTCACGCTGTCCGGAATGGCGATGCTTGTAAGCGAGGCGCAGTCTCTAAACGCGCCCCAACCGATACTCGTCACGCTATTGGGAATGGTGATGCTTGTAAGCGAGGTGCAGTAGGAAAATGCATAATTGCCGATACTCGTCACCGTATATCCATCCAATTCCGACGGGATTTCCAACGCCGTCGCCGAGCCGGTGTACCCTGTAATTTCACAGGTTTTGTCCGTTTCCGAAATCACCTCATAGGTGAAATCGCCGCTTGTTGCCGCCGCGGTAGGCAATGCCGTCAGCGGCAGGGCAGCAAGCACTATTGCTACCGCCAGCAAAACGGACAACAGCCGTTTTCGTGTTGTTCGGATTTTCTTTTTCATGTTTACACGCTCCTTTTTTCGTTGCAAAGTACAAAAATATTTTAGTATATCCCAATTCAAAATACTATTCTCTGATAGGGTATAATCTACCGCTAATGCAATTTTTTCTTTTAATAGTATAGCGTATGCATACATTGCAATCTTTTTTGTTCTGTGGTATACTAACTGCAATTTCGGATTTTTGACCGCGCTGTATGCGAAATCCTTAAAAACGGATGTGAACGAAATGAA
>SFVH01000037.1 GCA_004561555.1 bacterium | reverse complement strand
CTCACAAAATATTATTTTTCAGATATTGGTTTGAGAAATGCCATCCTTGATATGCGCCAACAGGAAGAGACGCACATCATGGAGAACATCATATACAACGAACTTATCGCACGAGGATATAGTGTGGACGTTGGAATGGTGGAGATAAAGAAGCAAGATAAGGATGGCAAGTGGGTTCGTATTCAACTGGAAGTGGACTTCATCGCCAGTCTTGGAAGCAAGAAGTATTATGTGCAGTCGGCGTTATCTATACCTGACAGAGAAAAGGAGATACAAGAGTCTCGTTCGCTGACGAACATTAAAGATTCTTTCAAAAAGGTTATCATTGTGAAGGACCACATCATGCCACGTCGCAATGAAGAAGGTATACTGACTATAGGACTTTTCGATTTCCTTCTAAAAGAGGATAGTTTGGATTTATAATGGGTCAGCAATTTGCCGGTAAAATAAAAGAACAATCCCTTCAACAATCTGAAATTCAGAGGTTAAAGGGATTGATTTGTACTCGGAGCGGGACTTGAACCCGCACAGCCGCAATGGCCAAAGGATTTTAAGTCCTTCGTGTCTACCGTTCCACCATCCGAGCAGCCTTATTAAGCCTTATGGCGAAAAAGCACGACAAAGGTAAGTGTTCTTTTGGTTATATGCAAATTTAAGGGCTTATAAAAAACAAAGATGCGCCAAAAAACTAATTTTTAGCGCATCTTATATTGAATAAAACCTTATTATCGGGATTATTTAGCGGCTTTTTTAGCCTCTTTCTTACGCATCATTGAGTAAGCCACCGGAGTAGCAACATAGATGGTGGAGAGAGTACCGATAATTACACCGAAGAGCATTGCAAAGACGAAACCGCGAATGGTTTCACCACCGAGCAAGAAGATTACGAGGAGCACGAGCACCGTAGTGCAAGATGTCATAATCGTACGGGTCAATGTGGAGTTGAGCGAGCGGTTGATTACGTCGTAACGCGGTTGCTTCGGATAGAGACCGATGGTCTCACGCACACGGTCGAATACTACCACGGTGTCGTTGATAGCGTAACCGATGATAGTAAGGATTGCAGCAATAAACTGTTGGTCAATCTCCATTGAGAACGGCAAGATACCCCAGAAGAGAGAGTAGAAGCCGATAATGATAAACGAAGTGAACGCCAACGAAGCGAGAGCACCTACAGAGAATGCTATGTCGCGGAAACGAATCAAGATGTAGAGTGCGATTGCGATAAGCGAAAGGATTACCGACCATATTGCACCGCGAGTCATATCGTCGGCAATTGACGGACCTACCATTTCGGTTGATACCACACCTACTTTTTCATTCTTCACGCTAAAGTCTTCTTGCGACATTCCCTTGAATTCATTCTTCAAGCCTTCATAGAGCTTGCCCATGATTTCGTTGTCGATGCCGTCGTTTTGCTCGTTAATCTTATAGTTGGTAGACACACGCACCTTGGTATCGTTGTCAACAGTGATTACCGACACAGAAGCATCGCCGAAGAGCGGCTGGAGTTTCGACTGGATGTCGTCGGTCTTCACCGAGTGGTCAAATTGCACGATATAGTTGCGACCGCCGGAGAAGTCGATACCCTTATTGATGCCACGCATAAAGAACGAAGCGACAATCACTACCACCAAAGCTACAACAACAAAGAGAGCTTTTTTGCGTTGTCCGAGGAAGTCGACCTTGGTGTTAGCCAAAAGGTTGCGGCTTAGAGCGGTGGTGAAAGTATAGTTGCGTTCTTTTTTCAAAAGAGCTTCAAACACGAGGCGTGATATAAACACAGCAGTGAAGAACGAGCAGATGATGCTGATGAGCAACGTGGTGGCGAAGCCCTTGATAAGGCCGGTGCCATAACTCATAAGGATGATTGCTGTAATCACTGACGTGAGGTTGGAGTCGAAGATTGCCGAGAAAGCATTTTTATAACCGTCGGCAAGCGCTGCCTTAAGATTCTTTCCTGCACGAAGCTCTTCCTTAGTACGCTCGAAGATAAGCACGTTGGCGTCGACAGCCATACCGAGCGAAAGCACGATACCGCAAATACCCGGAAGGGTCAACACTGCCTGGAACGATGCCAAGATGCCGAGAGTGAAGAAGAGGTTGAGGATAAGACACATATTGGCAATCATTGCCGGAGTAAAGCCATAGAATGCAATCATGAAGAGCATCAAGAGGATAAGGGCGATAACAAACGACCAAATACCAGCTTCGATAGCTTCTTGACCGAGCGACGGACCGATTTCGGTGTGGCTCACGATATCTACACTTGCCGACATACCACCACCGGTGAGCACGTTAACCAAGTCGTTAGCCTCATCTACGGTGAAGTTACCGGTGATTGACGAGCGACCGCCTTCGATAGCAGTGTTAACCGTCGGGAATGAATACACTTGGTCGTCGAGCACGATAGCCACTTGATTGCCCACATTCTCGCGAGTCACCTTAGCCCACTTGGCAGCAGCGTCGGAATTCATTGTCATATTTACCTCATAAGAGCCGGAGAATTGTTGAAGCTCAGCCGAAGCATCATCAATCATATCTTCGTCGCCGAGAGCGGCTTCGCCGTTGACGGTCTTGAGGGCTACGAGTTGGAAGTAAGTGCCTTTTTTATCCACACCCTTCACGCTCCAAGCACACTTGAGGTCGTTAGGGAGGATGCGCTTAGCAGCCGGTGAGCGAAGAATAGTGTTAACGGCAGCAGTGTCGAGTTCGTTAACGACAGCCACACAAGCGCCACCCACATAAGCGGTAACCGGCACTTCCTTTTCTACCGTTTTCTTGTTTTCGGTAACAGTAACCACCATCTTGTCTTGCGACCAAAGGAGCTGAGCAAGCGTCTTTTCGCCTTCGGCAGGCTTTGCAGGAGCAACTGCCGGAGCAGCTTCTACAGCAGCGGTGTCGACAGCTTCATTATTGGCGGCAACATCTTCACCTTCAGCGACTTCAGTAGCTACCTCAGCCACATGAGCATTGCCGGCAGCCACATCTTCGCTAAGTTGCAAGAAAGCACCTTGCACCTTGTCTACGGTGTAAGTGGCATAAAATTCCAAGCGAGCGGAAGTCTGAATCAACTTATACACACGTTCCGGCTCTTTCACACCCGGGAGCTCCATAAGGATTTGACCTTCGCGTTGCATCTCCTTAATATTAGGAGCAATCACACCGAAGCGGTCGATACGCTCGCGCAGAAGGTTTACTGAGCGAGAGATGTCGGTGCGAGCTTTTTCACGAAGCACACCTTCCACCTTGGCATTATCATCGTTGGCATTTACGCCTTCAACGGTGTTAAATTTTTGTGAGAGGCGTACACCGGGCACCAATTCTTCATATTTCTTGGCAAAAGCGCCAACAAAATCATTTCCCGGATTCTTCGAAGCATATTCGAGAGCCTCGTTAAGTTTGGCGTCAAGCGGATTGGTAGCTTTGGCACGTACAATGTCGGCAACATTGATTTGAAGTGTCACGGTCATACCGCCCTTCAAGTCAAGACCCAAACCGATTTGCTTTTCACGCACTTGATTGTAGGTGTACCACAAGTACACTTCCTCTTGGCCTACATCCTTAAGATTCTTGGCATAAGCCTTGTTGTAGACCGAGTCGTAGGCGGCTTTGTAGATTTCCGAGTTGACATCTTTGCTCTTCTTGAGTGCTTCCGTGCGAGCGAGCTGAGCAGCCTTGTCGGCAGCTTCATTCTCCACGCTGTTGGTCACAAACGAGAAAGAAAGATAGAACAAGCACACGAGCACCAAAAGCACTGCAATGACTCTAATAAAACCTTTACTTTGCATTTGTTTTTGTAAGTTAATATTTGATTTAAAATTTTTAGCGGTTTTTTCAGCTTGCAAATATACATTAATTATTTCAAGTTGAAAAGATTTTGACATTCTTTTCGATGTGTTAAGCGACAAGTTTTTTAAGTTTATGGCGTTTTCGAGCGTATTTTGAGTCTATTCGCTGTCTTTTTTGTATCTTTACAGCGTGAAACACAAATTTATGAACAGGAATCTTCTACATATAATTATAATAGCCGTTATTGCCGCCGTGCTCTATTCGTGTGCCAACATCGGCAACCCCACGGGCGGTATGATTGACAAAACGCCTCCTATCTTCGTGCGTAGCAACCCTATGCCCAATGCCGTTAATGTCAAAGACCGCAAAATCGAGCTGTTTTTCGATGAGATAGTCACCCTCAAAGACCCCTCGACAAAAATCATCGTATCGCCGGCACAAACAGAGATGCCTCAAATGAATGCATCGGGAAAGAAAGTGACCATCGAACTTATCGACACGCTTCTGCCGAACACCACCTACACCATCGATTTCTCCAACTCCATTCAAGACAACAATGAAGGCAATCCGCTTGAAAACTTCGCTTTTGCATTCTCCACCGGCGACTACATCGACTCGTTGCGAGTGGCAGGCTATGTGATTGACTCACGAACCCTTGAGCCGATGAAGGGCATCATCGTAGGGATGAACAGCAATCATAGCGACTCCGCCTTTATCACCGACAAACTTCAAAGAGTAGCAATCACCAACGACCGCGGACAATTCACCATCAGAAATGCGCATCCCGGCAGTTATCGACTATTCGCCCTCGGCGATTTAGACCGCGACTTCCGCTTCGGCAACCCTCAAGAAGATATTGCATTTTGCGACTCGCTGATAACTCCGTGGGTAAGTACCAAAGAAGTGAACGACACCCTCTTTTCCGCCGACAACAAGGTGGACACCATCACCACACGCACTCGTCCGGACTATCACCCTAACGACCTGTTGCTCAACCTATTCAACGAAAACCGCAAGTCGCAATATCTTGCCAACAACTCCCGCATCGACTCTACACGCATCAGCATCATCTTCGCCGCGCCGAGCGACACCCTTCCCCTACTGTCAATCATCGACCGCAAAGATGTGCCCGCCGATTGGTACACTTTAGAGCGCTCTCTCACCAACGACACCCTCACCTATTGGATACGGCCGTCGCACTTGGTGAGCAGCGACACACTGCGCACGACCCTCACCTATCTGCGCACCGACTCCCTCAACCGTCTGTCGCCTGCCACCGACACCCTCCAATTCACCTTCCAACGCCCTAAAGCGAAGAAGAAAAAAAAGAATGAAGAAGAAGACTCCGTGCCAAAAATCCCAACAATGGACATACGCTCGCTTACACAGCAAACCCACGAGATATATGCACCACTCATACTTGAAAGCACCACTCCGATTGAACGCTTCGACACCACCGCCTTCCACCTGCAACAAAAGGCTGAAGGAGACTCAGTGTATCGAGATGTGGAGAAATATGCCGTGGCTCTGCGCGACACCTCGCTCAACAGGCGCACCATCGTCGTACGCCATCGTTGGGAGTCAGGTGGCGCTTATCGGCTCCTGGTGGATTCGCTCGGCGTGGAAGATATCTACGGACTGTTTTCAAAGACTATCAAGCAGGATTTCTCGGTAAGGAAGATGGAGGAATACGGCAATCTTATCTTCAATATTCCCGAAGTGAAAGATTCCGCCATCGTCGAACTCCTTGACGGACAAGAGAAGGTGGTACTCAGTGTCCCGGTGAAAAACCATAAAGCGGAACTCATCAATATCCTTCCTGCCACCTACTACGCTCGGCTTTATCTCGACGCTAACGGCAACGGAAAATATGACACGGGGTGCTACATCGAGCATCGCCAGCCCGAAACGTCTTTCTATTACCCCGGTGCTATCAAAGTGAAGAAAAATTGGGATATCGACCAAACCTGGAACATCTACGACACTCCTGTAGACCGACAAAAGCCCGATGCTATCAAGAAAAACAAGCCGGAAAAGAAAAAATGGGAAACGGTGACAAAGACTAACCCCGATGAAGAAGACAACGATGAGGGTAGTGTTTACGACCCCGTCAATCCTTACGGCGACGGCAATTTTTATTAACAATAATATTTTCAACAATGAACAAGCCCGACGATTTAGTGTTATTTGAAGTGTATGACGACGCTGTAAGCGCATACATCGCTAAAGGGGTGCTCGAAACTAACGGCATCCAAGCTATGGTGACCAACGAACTGATGTCGGGAGTGTTACCCCTCACGATGCTATCGGTGGGGCAAGTGAGACTCTTGGTGAAACGCTCCGACCTCGAGACGGCACATAAAATTATTGAAGACAACAATAACGACTATAAAAACGGAAATGAAAATGCGGAATAAATCTCTTTTTATCTTAATCTTTGCGTTGACAGCCACAACCGCTATGGCATCAGTACCCCAATTGGGGCGCGACCTTGCCAATAGGCTGCGCCCGGTGAACCTCACCCCGATGCCAATAGCTGCCGACCGCTCGGCGGAACTACTCGCCGTTGCCGACTCGCTGGCATCGGTTGCCGACAAGCCTGCCAACAATATGCTTTACGTTCCTCTGATTTTTACATCATACAATATGGATAATTGCGATATGCAATTACCTCCATTGCAACCCTACACGACTCTCGACCAACCCACACTTAATTACGACCATCGATGGCTCGACGACTTGCAATGGAACATCAACTTTCAAAACTACCACATACAGCAGATGTATGTCAATCACCCCAATGTGGTGAAATACAACCTTGCCAATATGCCGGAGCCGCCGAAGCAATATGAGGCGGTGCTTGATGTGAAGCGAAACATCCTCACTATTGAAGAGCGCAAAGTGGAAGTGCCCTTAGCCGCACCCACCACAGAGGTGAAACAACGCAACTGGATACACGCCTTTGATGCCTCTTTGCAATTCTCACAAGCATATATGTCGGAAAACTGGTATCAAGGTGGCAACAACAACCTTAATATGATTTCCAATATCAACTACGGACTTAAACTCAACCAAAACCTACACCCGAAGTTGCTCTACGAACTTACCGTGCAATACAAACTCGGTATAAACTCCGCACCCGACGACGAGCTGCGCGACTATAGCATCAACGAAGACCTGTTTCAATTAGTGACCAAATTCGGTTTGAAAGCCACAAAAAAATTCTACTACTCTATGGGTCTTCAGTTTAAGACACAGCTGCTTCAGAGTTTCCACAGCAACACTTGGGACCTCGGCTCTTCATTTCTCACTCCCGGCGAGCTGAATGCCGGTATCGGTATGACCTACAGCACAAAAAACAAGCGAGGCAACGCCTCATTTGATGCGTCACTCTCCCCGCTATCTTATAACATGAAAATATGTCGCGCCACCCACAAAATCTCCCCCACAACATTTGGCATCGAGGAGGGAAAGCATCTCGGACACGAAATTGGTTCGAGCGGCGAATGTAAGTTTTCATGGGCTATCACTCGCAACATAAGCCTCAACTCACGATTGTTTGTGTTCTCCGACTATTCATATATCCAAGGCGACTGGGAGACTACAATCGACCTGGCGGTTAACAAGTTTATCTCCACTCGCATCTATGCTCATTTGCGCTACGACGACTCTGCTGACATCGACAAAGCATGGCGCTATTGGCAGTTTAAAGAGGTGTTCAGCTTCGGATTGCAGTATAAATTTAATTACTGATTATGAAGCGTCGTTCCATTTTGATGATTTTATGGCTCACGGCGGCGTTCTCACTAACAGCCACCGATATTGCCAAGACAGCACCGATATTACCGGGCTATCATCGTCGAGCAGTGGAGCAACGCTTGCAATCACGCTTGCTCGACGACAAAGAAGGCATCTGGTATTATCCCGAAGAGGGTCTCACCCTCGCTATCGAGCGCGATGACGACAACAATCTGCGGCGTTATCGTCTCGTGGTGGTGGAAAGTATCGACAAGGCAGTAGATGTAGGGGCTGTGGCAGGATACATGATGGAATCAGCCGACCCCACCCGGCTTCGCTTATGGCTCTATTCAGAGATTAATTGCGACGACAAACTGTCGTCGCCGGTGGAGTGTGTGGCAGAGATTTCCAACAAAGGTAACATCATTATTCACAAGAAAAAGCTGAAATTTCGAGCCTCAATCAACCTTACACGCTTCTTGCCGAGCATCTTTGGCGGTCTACGCCTCTATCCTCAACTTGAAAAAGAGAGCATTGAGCCGGGAATGAAAAAAATCTGGCCGACGAAGAAGGAATTAACCCCCATTGTATTTTAATCGTTATGCGCACAACAGCATCTCTTTGCATCATTGCAATCTCACTGACGGCTTTCATAGCCACGGCTAAGACCAACACTTTGCGTGGAAAAGTAGCCACTTCAGCCACCATCACCGAGCTGCGCCGCACCTGCGATGCCGACACTACCCTCTATGCCGACAAAATAGTGCTTTCGGGCTACGACAAGACACTCAGCGATGCCAACGAGTCATTTTTCGTTACCAACAACACCCCGTTTCATCTTTCTCGCTTATCGCTGAAATTTTCATACACCTATACCGAAACTGCAGAGATGCTTCACGAGGAAATCTACGAAGTGGATTGCGACATCCCTGCCGGAGAAACGAGACAAGTGTTAATACGCTCATTTGACCGACAACATAAGTTCTATTATTATGCTTCACGAAAACCGCGCCGTGCCGCCACACCCTACGACATCACCTACTCACTTCTTTCTTACGACGTGAAAGTAATTGTGCGCTAAATCAACATTTTTTATCGCCATACATACGGGCATAATACTGCTCATAATCGCCCGAGGTGACACTATTTAGCCACTGCTCATTTTCGAGATACCAGCGCACGGTCTTCTCGATACCTTCTTCAAATTGCAACGAAGGCTCCCATCCCAACTCTGACTTGAGTTTTGTGGAATCGATGGCATAACGGAGGTCATGCCCTTGACGGTCGGTGACAAAGGTTATCAAATCCAGGTCTTCGCCCTCCTTACGACCAAGCAGCCGGTCGACGGTAGCCACCAAAAGTCGCACGATGTCGATGTTGCGCCATTCGTTAAATCCTCCAATATTGTAGGAGTCTGCAGTTTTACCTTTATGAAAAATCAAGTCGATGGCACGAGCATGGTCTTCTACATAAAGCCAATCGCGCACATTCTCGCCTTTGCCATACACCGGCAATTGACGACGATGACGTATATTGTTGATAAACAACGGTATCAGTTTCTCGGGAAATTGATAAGGACCATAGTTGTTAGAGCAGTTGGTCACAATGGTAGGCATCCCGTAGGTGTCGTGAAACGCACGCACAAAATGGTCGCTCGAAGCCTTGGATGCCGAATAAGGCGAATGGGGCGAATAGGGCGTGGTTTCGGTAAATAGACCGCCACCGATTTCAAGTGCACCATACACTTCATCGGTAGAAATATGATAAAACCGCTTTCCCTCGAAACCCTCAGGAGTGTTGAGCCAAGCCGTTTTAGCCGCTTGCAGAAGCGACAATGTACCCATCACATTAGTGCGAGCAAACAAAAACGGGTCTTTTATCGAGCGGTCCACATGGCTCTCTGCTGCCAGATGAATAATGCCGTCGACATGTTGACTCTCAAAAAGGCGTAACACATTGTCATAATCGCAAATATCCATCTTCACAAATTCATAATTCTCCTTATGCTCTACATCGCTCAGATTGGCGAGGTTGCCGGCATAGGTGAGCAAATCAAGATTAATAATGCGATAGTCGGGATATTTATTCACAAAAAGTCGCACCACGTGAGAGCCGATAAATCCGGCACCACCGGTAATCACTATTGTTCTCGAGAATTTATTCATTTTCGGTCAAGTTGGTTGATACATTTTACTAATGAGGCATACCAATGGGGTATTGTCACTCCGAAAGTGTTGCGTATTTTCGCTTTGTCAAGCACGGAAAAATGCGGACGAGCCGCTGCCGTGGGATAGTCTTCCGACCGTATAGGCTTAATAAGGCAATCGTTGCCGGAAAGGGAGGCGATAGCCACTGCGAAGTCATACCATGAGCAAACGCCCTCATTCGAAAAATGATACACACCGGTATGACAAAGCTTTTTGTCATTGATTATCGTAGCAATCACATCAGCAAGGTCGCCGGCATAGGTTGGTGTCCCCACTTGGTCAAACACCACATTCAGTGTCGGGCGTTCGGCAGTGAGTCGGCGCATGGTTTTTACGAAATTATTGCCATAAACTGAATAAAGCCACGCCGTACGAATAATAATATATTTGCATCCTGACGCCTTTACCGCCAATTCGCCTGCGAGCTTTGTTGCTCCATACACACCAAGTGGCTGTGTAGGGCAATCTTCATTGTATGGTGTGGAAGAGGTGCCGGGAAACACATAGTCGGTGGAAATATGTATAAGAGTAGCGTCTGCCTCGCAAGCAGCAACGGCAAGATTGTTTACTGCAAGATGATTAATCCTGTCAGCACATTCGCTGTCGGTTTCTGCCTTGTCAACATTAGTATATGCGGCGCAATTAACAATCACGTCGGCTTTGACTTGCGCCACCATCGCTCTCACAGCGTCAAGGTCGCAAATGTCGAGCGTATCGACATCGGTAAATGTGTAATGGTGTGCCGACAGCATCGCCACACGTTGCATTTCATTACCCAACTGCCCGTTAGCTCCTGTGACAAGAATATTCATTATTCGTAAAGATTATGATTTATAGTAAAGGGGATATCGGCTTCACGCAAAGAAGGATGATTTCTATCCTTATCAGAAAGGATTATGCTCTCCAAAGGTAATTGCCAATCCACAGCCACCTCGGTATCATCCCAAGCCACTGCAGCCTCGCTCTGAGGCGCATAGTAGTTGTCACATTTATACTGAAACACAGCCTCATCGCTCAACACACAGAAGCCGTGGGCAAAACCGCGAGGAATGAAAACCTGTAGGTGATTGTCGGCGGAAAGTTTTACTGCCACATATTTGCCGAATGTGGGCGACCCTTTGCGAATGTCGACTGCCACATCAAGCACCTCACCCTTCACCACTCTCACCAGCTTGCTCTGAGCATAAGGAGGCTTTTGAAAGTGCAACCCTCTCACTACGCCTTTCACCGAACGACTCTCATTGTCTTGCACGAAATGCACCGGTCGCACTTTCTCTGCAAATTCGCGCTCATTAAACGCCTCAAAAAAATAGCCTCTTTCGTCTTTAAAAATGCGAGGCTCTATCACTACCACTCCGGGTATGTCTGTCTCAATAACATTCATTTTTAAGCATCCAATTCTTTGATTACTTTCAAAAGATATTGCCCATACTGATTTTTAATCATAGGCGCTGCAAGTGTTTGCATCTTCTCCTTGGTAATCCAACCTTTGCGAAAAGCCACAGCCTCCAAGCATCCCACTTTCAAACCCTGTCGCTTTTCAATCACCTCCACAAAAATCGACGCATCGGCAAGGGAGTCGTGGGTGCCGGTGTCGAGCCAGGCAAAGCCCTTCCCTAATTTACACACTTTTAAGCTGCCCCGACGGAGATATTCTTGATTGACCGAAGTGATTTCGAGCTCGCCCCGCGCCGAGGGCTTTATATTCTTGGCTATATCGACCACCGAATTAGGGTAAAAATACAATCCTACAACAGCGTAGTTCGACTTGGGGTGAATCGGCTTTTCCTCAATCGAAAGGCAATGACCGAAGGCATCATATTCCACCACTCCGTAGCGTTCGGGGTCGTCAACCCAATATCCGAAGATGGTGGCTTCTCCTCGTTGCTCCACGTTGTCTACCGCTTGCTTTAAGAAGTCGGGAAAGCCCATCCCATGAAAGAGGTTGTCTCCGAGCACCAAGCACACCGAATCATTGCCAATAAACTCCTCTCCAATGATAAATGCCTGAGCCAATCCGTCGGGGCTTGGCTGAACGGCATAGGAAAAGTGCACACCAAAATCGCTACCGTCGCCCAGCAAACGCTGAAACGACAGCATATCTTCAGGGGTAGAAATGATAAGGATATCGCGTATACCGGCATTCATAAGCACAGAAATGGGGTAATAAACCATAGGCTTATCATAGATGGGGAGCAATTGCTTGCTCACTCCTTTGGTAATCGGAAATAATCGCGTGCCGGAGCCTCCTGCAAGTACAATTCCTTTCATTGTTTCTAATAATGATTTTCTCACAAAGGTAAAGTTATTTTTTCAGATAACAAGGTTTCTCGCTAATAAATTAAGTGATGATATTCATAAAATAGGTTACAAATTATTTGACAGGAAGACCTGAATGCTATTTTTTACGAGGATGTATCTACTGAGATACATTCTCGTTATTTTTGCTCCATTTTTTGACATTTTAAACACCAAAAAGTAACGAAACCAGGGGATATGTTATACAGCATATTTGTATTGTTATTTTTCCATAATAGTCATATATATTTGTGTAGGTAGGAGTACTTGCTTTTGTTTGGTTGTGATGTCGTTTCGACTGGTAGTTATCGCTTTTCTTATTCCGGAATTTCGTGGTAATCGCTGTAGAGATTGTAGTTGCGATAGAATGAGCGCATTGAGGTGTAACCTGCTTGTTCTGCCAGGTCTTGCTTACGCACTTCTGGATTTTCTTTTGCCAATCGTATGAAGTAGGCAATGCGCTTGCGGTTGATAAACTCTGCAAATGGCATTCCTGTCTCTTGGTTGATTATCTTCGAGAGCATGGTGCGATTGGTACCGAGTTGTTGTGCCAATTCGGCAAGTGTAAGCCCGGGTTTTAGGTATAGCCGTTCGTCGTCGACTTTCTGCAATAGGTGCAAATTCACTTTTTGTGATAAAGCTTCTGCTATCTCGTCGCGCTCTTCTTGTGCGATGTCGGCAAACGAGAACTGCTGAATAAAACCGCGGTAGCAAAGCATATAAAGAAGTCCGCTGAAGAGACAAGAAAGCAGCGCTAAGGGAATCGCGGAGTCGAGAAACACAAAGCGCCCAATGATATTCACCATAAACGACACCATTCCAGTCAGCACCATCAGCAACAGTATGGTGGTGATGCCGTATAGACGCTTGTCGTCGTTGTCGGCATAGATGGAGTCGATGAGCCTGTTGTATCGGCGTATGCTACGGATACCCGCAAAAAGCACTACCAATACACCAATGGCAAAGAGAATTTTCGCCACATGATGCACCACAGCCTGCACCAAGGGAATCCCGGAGAGCCCTTGCATAGAGTTTTGATATAAATATGTGTCAACAAACAGCCTACATTCATCATCGCTCATCATCACATACAATGCCGCCACAATAATGCCGAAAACCATGGATGGAAGCATAATAAACCTGAGATGACAACGATTCGCCTTCCCCTCGGTAAGTACCGTAATATAGTGGAGATAGAGCGGATACACCAGTAGGTTGCTAACTACATAGATGGTGTCGCTCACAGGAATCACATTTATTACACGGTTGAAGAAAAAGAAATGCCCAGCGTAGAGCAACGTGGCGGTAATAGACCACAGCAACAGCTGGCGATGGGCTACTCTATTGCCACGCTCCCTGAGAGTGATGGCAATTGCAACCGACCAGAAAGCGCACACTGCCAACGGAAGAAAAGATGCTATCAGATGAATCACGCTAAGAATTTGGTTTGTTTCAATTGTTTTTCGAGAGGATGCGAATAGGGGAGCGATGCTACGAAACTCGCGACTCTTTCTACAAAGATAGTCAAATAATAGATACAAGTGGCGCGAATATGGCTGTAAAAGCCTCGAAACTACCAAATAAATGTTAAATATACGATATGGCACAATCCATGTACGATATAGCACAACCTTTTCTATATAATTCTTTGATCGCAATTTGCAATATAATAAATTTGTCTTCAATCATATTACCCCCTAAAACCAGACTTAATAGCCAATAATCAATCATCTATTTTATATGAAAAAAATACTATTTACAATCATCGCGCTCTGCAGCACATTGTCGGTAGGAGCGCAGAATGAACTCCAGACCGCCGTGCTTCACCATGACGGCGAGACGCAAGTATTCACGGGCAGAAACGCCTTTGTCAATGCAAATGCAGCGGCTGTTGATGGTGATGTGATTACACTTTCGGCAGGCACCTTCAACATTGCGGATATTACTAAGTCCATCTCGCTGTATGGCGCCGGATTTGAATATAACAATGAAACCGGCACGCAAAAAACATCTCTTATCGGAACTCTGAAAATTGGAGTTTCGGGACAAACCCTTGCAAATGTTCACATTGAAGGGATATACACACATCAACTCACGGCAGTTGCTCACTTGGAGGGCTTTGTGCTGAATAAGTGTCAAGTTTTAAACGAAATAACATTGTCCAGAAACACAAACTCGACGATTTCCAACTGTCAAATGTATGATGTAAAAAGTATGGACGAACAATCTATAAATTGCCTTATTAAAAACAGCCATTCCAGAGGCAGTATTAACAGATTTGGTGCCGGCAGCACTGTTACGCTTGACCATTGTATTGTTGAGTGGTGTGTCGGGAGATGCACATGCACCAACAGCATCTTTTTAAATTATGACGCATTCAAAGATGCTCACGGAGCAACTGTAACAAAATGTATCATCTATAAAAAAATCGAAAACAATGGCTCAAATACATTTACAGATTGCTGGGAAGTGAATCCGAGTAATGTCTTTACTGATGTAGAAGAAGGAATGGGGAGTGACGAATATACTCCCACCCGGACCTTCGAACTACAGCAACCCGAAACATGGATAGGTACCGATGGTCAAGAGGTTGGCATCAGATATGGTTGGAGCAAGGTGCCCAATTCAATTGCTTTAAAGAACGTAACCACCACCGTTAGCGGTAATAATCTCAATGTCACCTATACAAAATAACAAGAGAATAAATAAAAAATTAATAATAAAAATCCAGTAGTATTATGAAAAAAATTCTTTTTTCAATCCTCGCGCTGTGCGGCTCAATAGTTGCCACTGCTCAAAGCACAGACGAAACAAGCGCAATCCTTCAGCATGGGGATCAAATAAGTATTTACAAAGGTAATACAGGACTCCAGCAGGCTTATGCCAACGCTGCTGAAGGCGATGTGATAAACTTGAGTTCAGGCACGTTTAAGCCGGTAACAATAGAAAAAGCAATTACCATCTATGGCGTAGGCTTTGAAGACAACGCCGAAACAAACACACCCCGAACTCTGATTGATGGAGAATGGAATATTGGTAAGGATGGTAACGTCCTCGATGGTTTTTATATGGAAGGCGTGAGCACTAACAGTTATGTGTATTTTCGCGGTCAAATTAAGAACGCCTTGATACGAAGATGCTATTTGGGCTATACTGTAACTTTTTATTATTACTCTGAGAATGTTGTTTTTAACCAATGTCGTTTTAATAATGGTATTTATGGTAGAGATAATTTGACAAATAGGCTTTTGATATCTAATTGCTACGTTAATGGTAGAATCTATGGGTTTGTTCCCCAAAGTTTTGTGAATATTGACCACTCTATTGTTACAACGTTATATTCTGGGAACTTCCAGAATGCACAATTCTTATGGGAACCCCTGCAAGCTTGGCAATCAGTACCTCTGGAAGCATCAT
>SFVH01000036.1 GCA_004561555.1 bacterium | reverse complement strand
CATATTCTTTAATTTCATTCAACTTACCTACGTTCACCGTGGTGAAGTTCTCACCTTTTTCTGCAATTTTAATTTCTTTCATAATGTTATTTGTCTTGATTACGAGTGCAAAGGTAGTGCATAAAACAAAGACACATTCTACCATTTATAATATATGTTCTACCATTTTGATAAGCCATTAATTATTTCCTCAAATCCACAACTAAGCCCTTCAACGTCCTTCTTGTGTGTACACGTCCTCTCATTACTGAATTATCAGATAAATTGAGGCTGAACCTCTTTACGTCAAGTCTTTGGATAATGGCCTTGTAGAAGTTACGGATAAGTGCTGTAAGAAGAAGGAACACAGGTCGGATTCTCTTGTTTACTCAACTTTTGCAAGCAATAAATAGCCATTCAGTCCCCACTGCCGTGGGGAAGTGTAAAATATCAATAGAGAAAAATAAGAAAAAAATAGAAAAAATATATTTGTTTATTTTTATTTATTGATATTTTATTACTGATTAGTAGCATGTTAGCAACTTGCGAAACTTCAGTTGTTTATTTTTGCAACACTAAGATAAGTGAATTCTTCGACATGGCAAACTCCTTGACAACTAAGATAAGTGAATTCTTCGACATGGCAAACTCCTTGACAACTTTTTGTTGCTCAAGCACTTAAAAGGTCAAATTTACAATAGTGTTGCGGAATTAAGGATCTATCAGAACTTCATAGAAGGTCATAATCTGACATCAGAGCAAGAACGCTACCTGAAGAACATCCTCGATTACGTCAGTTTGAATGGTGACATTCAGACAAAGATCTTTACCGAGTACCCACTCAAAGCTCTCAACTGGCGTGTCACCGTCGGAGATCACTTTGTCAATTTGAAAGACTTCGTCAAGCAGATTCATCAAGTAATATCGGCAACAGCATAAGTATATAATTGTTATGAATATAAATGATATAGTTGTTTCTTTCAAGAATCATCAACTGCAACATGGACTGGGGGGTGATCCTGAGCAGGATGAGTTGTACAAATGGAAGCTGGTGACCGATCAGATTGGTCATCCAGATGTCTATGCAGTTGACTTTGCAAAAGAGATTAACTCTCTTGCATTAAAGAACCTATGCTACAGTACGCAGACTACAGCAATACGACATTTCGCCGAATATGAGCCAGAAGAGTACCGAAAATCATTTGTAGGTCTATTTGACGAAAACATCGGTTTGCAAGAGCGAATTGACAAGTTCATCTCTGATTGCAGAAAACTGTGGGATGGCAAGATAAAGCATAACTTCACACAGAAAACAAGTGCCATGTGTGATGAACGCTTGATTAGCTTCTTCTTGACATTGAAGGATCCTACAAAATATTAAGAAAACATATATAGAGGCGATAATTCTTTTTTGGCACTAACAGCATATGTGAGTCAAAGCCTTGTGAGATATGTCTCACAAGGAAAAAGGCGATGTTGCAGCACATAAATCCACAACATCGCCTTATGACAATCAGAAAAAAAATTAAATGCGTCCGGTGCGTTTGATTTTTTCTTTAATATTATTGTTAAGCACGTTTTCTTGCATTAATTGCTCCAACGACAAATGCATGCGATAACGCCAGTAATAGCGCGAGATGGCTGGCACATTGATTTGCTCCTCTTTCGGATTCTCGCGACGCAACTGACCGTCAATCGACATCCAATCTTGCCAAGGCAACACCACAAGCATTGACGGCGACTCAAGGTGTTGACTCACGATGATGTCGCAAATCCATGGCTCTGCGAAGAAAGGTGCGCCACCATCTTTACCAAGCATACTATTGAAGAAATGCTGAGTTTTCTCGTGGTTTTCTTCCCACCAGCTGCGGATGCCTCCCATGTCGTGAGTAGAAGTGGTGCACACAGCAAGATAAGGGTAGTGATATGGGTTGCCAAACTCTACCTTCGGGTCTTTCGGCATACGTTGGATTTCGAGCGAAAGAATTTGCAGTTGGCTCATCACTGCCGGCACACAATCGGGAATCATACCGAGATCTTCGCCACACACAAGCATATCGGTGGAGTTGACTAACGCCGGCAACTTCATCATAGCCTTCCAATACCAGAAGTCGTTGTGTCGATGATAGAAGAAGTCGTTGTAAAGGCGATTGAAACACCAGCGCTCATAGTCGTTGAGCGAGCGATAGATATAGGTGAATTGAGCCGAAATGCGAGGATGATACTTACCCTTTTCGTTGGCGTCTTCAATGAATAGCACCTCATCGAGCAAACCGTAGAGCGCATTTTCCAAGCGTTGATTTTTTTCGTTTTTCTCCCACGAAGCAAAAAGATTAGCCACCTTGCGTTGGTTGTCGACCTCCTCTTTCAAGCCATAGCGTCCGTCGCCGAGAGGATAGAGAAATCTCTCCTTAGCCTCTTCGGTATATTCACCGAAGAAATCGCCGAGGAAATAATCCATGATGTAAGGACGACATTGACGGTCAGCGTCAATCCAGAAGTCATAGTTGTTGCGCATCTCATCGGGAGAGAACGGCATAGCAGGGTTAAACGTGCCGAGCAAGCCGTGGACGGCAGTCATCGGTATCTGCCAAATGCGGAAGAAGCCAAGAATATGGTCGATGCGATAAAGGTCGAAATATTCCGACATTTTGCGCATACGATTTTTCCACCATTGGAAACCGTCTTGGCTCATTCGCTCCCAGTTGTAGGTCGGGAAGCCCCAGTTTTGTCCCATTACGGAGAAGTCGTCGGGCGGAGCGCCGGCTTGGCTATCCATATTGAAGAGGTCGGGGTCGGTCCACGCATCAACACTTGTGCGACTGATTCCGATAGGAATATCACCCTTGAGCACTACCCCTCTTTCGTGAGCATATCGGCACGACTCCTTCAATTGGCGGTCGAGATAAAACTGCACGAAACTGTTTTTGAGGATTTCCTTTTCGTGATCTTTATAGAGCGCATCCACTTTTTCAGCCGAATAAACGGCATTGTCGCCCCATTGAGAGAAGTCGGCGGTGCCGTTGATGTCGCGAAGATAGCAGAATGCCGAATAGTTGCGAAGCCAATAGTTATTTTTTTCAACAAACGACTTAAACTCATCAGAGTCGAGCACTTGGTCGCCGTTTTGAGCATAAATCTCATTGATATATTGGCATTTGAGATTGTTTACAGCCTCATAATCCACCTCTGCAAGCGCATTAAGCCGACGGCCCTCCTCCTCAAAGAAGAAGCGACGACCCTCATCGAGGAGCTCGCCCATAGCACGAAGATTGAGATACATCGGATGAAGAGCAAACGTAGAGTTGGAGTTATAGGGATAGGAGTCGGTCCAAGTGCGAGTCATGGTAGTGTCGTTGATGGGAAGAATCTGAAGCACCGTCTGATTGGTAGCGGCAAGCCAATCCACCATCTTCTTGATGCTCAAGAAGTCGCCCACACCATAATCGTCTTCAGTGCGGATAGAGAACACGGGTATAGCTGTCCCGGCACCTTTCCACGGATAAGCGGAATCGCAGAAGCGCAATCCGGAAATCACGAGCGCCACGGTCTTGTTTTTAGGAGCCGTTATGCTGTATTCACGATTGTTGCAGTATTCCCACGTTTCGATGCCGGTGTTTTTGTTTCTCTTAAAGAATTTGAAATCAAGGCGTTCACCCTTATCATCTGCAGGGAAAGTGACAGCCCACAAAGGATAGTCGGCATCAGAAAGCACAAGAGCCTTGTTGGTATCCCATGCGCCGAGGGTTTCCCAGCTACCGGTCACAAGCAGCTCTTCGTCCGGGCGCACTGAAGGGGCAGTCACCAACAGAGTGACCGATTTGCCTTCAACTGCCACTGCCTCGCCGGCAGATTGGCGACGGAACACGGCATCGACAAACATTGACGAGTAGTATGATTTGTCAATAGGTGTTTCAAGCCAATTGTCGAGCACTTCTACCGCACGCAACCCTTTGCCTGCTCTAAACAAATGAGGCTTACCCCATTCATTTTTGGTAGATGCATCATTATTTTTCACAAGATAGGAATAACTGAATTCCTTAGTTTTAGCGGGCACATCCACTTCCACGCTCCAGATGCCGTCGGCATAAGCCATGGCTACAGCATCTTCCTCACGACCGTTTCCCAATTCGGGAATATTTCCCGAGATGAAAAGATTTTCACCCCAAGCAGTGTTATAACCCACTTTAAAAGTAATCTTCATAAGGTTAATGTGTTTATATTTAGTGAATCAAATTAGTACTATCCGCAACGCGAGGTGCCGCAAGAAGTGCAAATCAAGCAACCCTCTTGATAGATAAGAGTCTCTTGACCGCAATTCGGGCACTTTTGTCCTTTGGCGGTAGTGCCATCGGGCAAATATTTCTTCAAAGCGCGCTCCACACCCATTTTCCAAGTGTTGATTGATTGACTGTTAAGCTCAAGCCCGCCAACAAGTTTCATCACCTGGTCGATAGGCATACCATAACGAAGCACTCCGGAAATAAGTTTGGCATAATTCCAATATTCGGGATTAAATTTATCCGACAATCCTTCGATGGTGGTCTTATAGCCACGCTTATTAATAAACTGGAAGTCGTATCGCTTGTTGCCGTTTTCGTCGATGGCTTTAATAATCTTACCTTTATTCACCGACTTCGGGCAGAAGATGCCGTCATCATCATCGGCGAGACCGGTGAAGATTTCATAAGGCTTACCATTAAGCAAACCCACAAAAGCAATCCATTTCTCTTTATTGTTTTGGAAACGCACCACATCGGCATCCAGCTCTATCGGACGGTTCAACACATGGCGCTCAGCAAAGATGCCGAGTGTAGGCTCTGCAGGTTGCTCTTTCTTTTTCTCCTTTTGAGTGGCTACAAGCACACCGGAGCGAGAGCCGTCGCGATACACCGTACAGCCTTTGCATCCTACCTTCCAAGCTTCCAAATAGAGGTCGTTGATAAGGTCTTCGCTCACATCATTGGGCAGATTGATGGTGACACTGATGGAATGGTCCACCCATTTTTGGATAGCGCCTTGCATCTTAACCTTTTCAAGCCAATTGATGTCGTTGGCAGTGGCCTTGTAATAAGGAGAACGCTCCACAAGGGAATCAATCTCCTCTTGTGTATAATCATTTTTCACCTCGATGCTGTTTTGACGCATCCATGTGATAAACTTATGATGATATACGATAAATTCCTCAAAAGCATCACCCGTTTCATCCACAAAATCCACATGCACATTGGGGTCATTGGGGTTAACCTTACGACGACGCTTGTAGACAGGCATAAACACCGGCTCTATGCCCGAGGTGGTCTGAGTCATCAAGCTCGTGGTGCCGGTAGGCGCAATGGTGAGGCAAGCGATATTGCGACGACCATATTGCTTCATCATTTCATAAAGCTCGGGGTCAGCCTCACGCAAACGGTTGATATAAGGATTGTTTTCTTCTCTTTTGGCATCGTAGATGGAGAAAGCACCGCGTTCTTTTGCCATATTCACCGATGAGCGATAGGCAGCGAGGGCTAATGCTTTATGCACACCGACGCTGAATGTCGTGGCTTCTTCAGTGCCGTAACGCAAGCCCATGGCAGCAATCATATCGCCTTCGCCGGTAGTGCCCACACCGGTGCGACGTCCGGCAAGAGTCTTGTTGCGTATTTTGTTCCAAAGATTCAGCTCTGTGTTTTTCACCTCGTCGGTTTCCGGGTCGGATTGGATTTTAGAGATAATCTTATCGATTTTTTCCATCTCAAGGTCAATGATGTCGTCCATCATTCGTTGTGCGCAAGCCACATGGTGAGAGAAAAGATTGTAGTCAAACTCGGCTTGGTCTGTGAATGGATTATTCACATAAGAATATAGATTGATGGCTATCAAGCGGCAGCTGTCGTAAGGACATAGAGGGATTTCACCGCAAGGATTGGTGGAGATGGTGCGAAATCCGAGGTCGGCATAGCAGTCGGGCACACTCTCGCGGATAATTGTGTCCCAAAACAATACTCCCGGCTCGGCGCTTTTCCAAGCATTGTGCACAATCTTACGCCAAAGAGCATTGGCATCCACTTTTTTGGTGATATACGGGCAGTCGCTATCTACGGGGAATTGCTGCTGATATTCGCCGTTGCTCTCGGCAGCTTGCATAAATGCGTCGTCGATACGCACCGACACATTTGCTCCGGTGACCTTTCCCTCGGTCATTTTTGCATCGATAAACGCCTCACTGTCCGGGTGCTTGATACTCACCGAAAGCATCAACGCTCCGCGACGTCCGTCTTGAGCCACTTCGCGAGTGGAGTTGGAGTAACGCTCCATAAATGGCACCAACCCGGTAGAGGTCAGAGCTGAGTTTTTCACCGGTGTGCCTTTCGGACGGATATGCGACAAGTCGTGACCCACTCCCCCACGACGCTTCATCAGTTGCACTTGCTCTTCATCAATCTTAATAATGCCACCATAGGAATCGGGCACACCGTCAAGACCGATAACAAAACAATTGGAAAGCGACCCGACTTGATAGTTATTACCTATGCCTGCCATAGGGCTGCCTTGAGGCACAATGTAGCGGAAATCTTTGAGCAACGCAAAAATTTCTTCTTCGCTCATCGGATTGGCATACTTCTTTTCAATTCTTGCAATCTCTCGTGCCAAACGGTGATGCATGTCGTCGGGCGTTTTTTCGTAGATATTGCCGTATGAATCTTTAAGAGCATACTTGCTCACCCACACCCGTGCAGCAAGCTCGTCGCCCTTAAAATAGACACACGAAGCGTCATACGCTTCGTCGTAAGTGTAAATTTCGTTTTCCACAATTATGTCAGTTTTGTAAGTTTTTTACGTTTTGCAAAGATTGCAATTTTTCAGAACTCCACAAAATATATTACCAACAAATTTCAAAATAAAATACACTTTTCCAAAACGATTTTCTAACTCTTTGATTTTAAGTTAAATAGACTTCTGACAAAGTGTCTAAAGTTTTCCGAAATTTTTTATTTCATTTTTTGCTGAATTTATATCTTTTTGTTTGAATTATTTGAGAAATTCTTTTAAATTTGCGTTTTGAACATCAGGAATATTTACAAAACCGAAATAAAGAAATGACAACTGAATATTTTTCTTCTCGTCGCACTATCAGAAAATATAAAAATGAGGCTATCTCAATAGCGGAAGTTGAAAAAATGCTTGCTCTGGCAGCTGAGGCACCAACGACCGGCGGTATGCAACTTTATAGCGCAATCATTACCACCGAAGAGTCCTTGCTCAAGCAGCTGGCTTCGACCCACTTCAACCAGCCGGCAGCCGCCGGAGCGCCGATGATAGTAACATTTTGTGCCGACTTCAATCGCTTCAATAAATGGTGTGAAGCGAGCGATGCCGTTGCCGGGTTCGGCAACTTCCAATCGTTTATGTCGGCAGTGCTCGACACCACTATCCTTGCCCAACAATTTAACACCATCGCCGAACTTAACGGCTACGGCTGTTGCTATCTCGGCACCACCACCTACAATGCCCCGCAGATAGCCGAGGCGTTGGAGTTGCCGCGATTTGTCGTGCCGGTAGTTGCCCTGTCGATAGGCATCCCCGATGATGACAGCGATAAAGCCGAAAGAATACCCGCTAAAGGCTTTATACATCGCGAAAAATATGCCGACTACTCTGCCGAGCGCATCAGCAATCTTTATCAGCAGAAAGAGATGCTTGAAGCAAACATCAAGTTTGTGGAAGAAAACGGCAAGCAAAGTTTGGCACAAGTGTTCACCGATGTGCGCTATCCCAAGACCAACAATAAGTTTTTCTCTAAGGTGTACTACGACTTCATTGAGTCGCAAGGATTTGAATGGTGTCGCTAATCGTCGGTGGTAGCGGGCAAACTTTTGGTGGCTTTAGCGCCGAGAGTTTTGAGCTTCTCCACCGAAGACAGAAGATTACCTTTGCCCTTTTGGAGCTTGTTGAAGGCGCTGTCATAAGCCTTTCGTGTGCGATTTATGGCATCGTCGATGTCTTTCATATCGTTGACAAACCCCACAAATTTGTCATACAGACGGCCACCTTGCTCGGCAATATCGAGGGCATTTTTTGTCTGCTTGTCGCGACTCCACAACTGCGCAATCAAGCGAAGAGTGGAGAGCACATGGGCAGGACTTATGATTACCACCCTCATATCGTAGGCATCCATCCATAGCTTGCTGTCGAGCGCCATGGCTGTCATATAAGCGTGCTCATTGGGGATAAACATCAACACATAATCCAAACGGCTGTCTTTATCTAACCCTATATTGTCTTGATACTTCTTGTCTTCGAGTTCTTTAAGATGCTTTCTCACCGACGCTATATGGGCTTTTCCGGCAGCATTGCGTTCTTCTTCAGTGTCGGCATTGATGTAGCTGACGTAAGCAGTGAGCGACACTTTGGAGTCAATGACAATATATTTATTATCAGGTAGTTTCACCACCACATCAGGACGCAGCTGGCGATTGTCGTCGTTGGTTATCAGCGAGCCGTCTTCTTGACGTGTTTGCTGCACGAAGTAATGCTCGTCTTTCACCAATCCCGACTTCTTGAGGATGGTCTCGAGCACCATCTCTCCCCAATCGCCTTGTACTTTGGAATTACCTGTAAGAGCTTGCGACAGCTCTTTGGCTTCCTTTGTGATAGCCTGATTTTGCGCCATCAGTAGGCGTATTTGTTCTTCCAGGCGGGTTCGCTCTTTTGCCGACTCCACATGGTTGCTTTCTACCGTTGACTTAAACTCTGCGAGTTTTTCTTTCAGCGGCTTCAGTATTTCATCCAGCCGCGACTCGTTTGTCTCTCTAAACGCCTTCGAATTGTCGTCGAAGATTTTACCGGCGAGCACTTTAAATTGCGCCTCTTGCTCTTCCTTGAGGTTATTATGGATTTCGGTGATGCCTTTCAGTCGCTCTTCCAATCGCGCTTTGTCTTCAGCGAGCCGTGCCATCTCTTGTTGCAATCGCGCTACGTCGCTCGTCAAAGCGGCATTGTCGGTTGCGGCATCTACAGCGTCAGCCTTGAGCCGCTCCACTTCATTGGCAAGCATCATTGCTTCGGTGGATTTCTGATGAAATAAAACCGTGATTGCTGTGGTTTTTTTCCACAACAATACGCAAACGCCCAACAGTAGGATATTCACTATGCTAAGTATAATGACGGTAGTTTCCATAAGTTTTTTTCAAATTTTCACACAAAGTTAAAGGCTTCAAGCAAATAATGCAAATCAAAATATAAGAAAAGCCGCTGCGATGACATTCACCGCAGCGACTGTAGAAAATAATAATGCAACTTTTATTCGTCTTTGTTTTCCTCAGCGTATGCCTTGAGAAGTTTCTCTTGGATGTCGCCCGGCACGAGTTCGTAAGACGAGAATTTCATCGTAAACGACGAGCGACCGCCGGTGATAGAGCTGAGAGCGGTGGAGTAGGAAGCCATCTCTTTCAACGGCACGCGTGCAGTGATTTTCTCAAATCCTTTCTCGCTCTCCATACCCATAATAATAGCGCGACGACCTTGGAGGTCACTCATCACGTCACCCATCTTGTCTGAAGGCACAAGCACCTCAACGTCGTAGACAGGCTCGAGAATCTTCGGGTTGGCATTGCGGAAGGCCTCGCTGAAAGCGTTACGTCCGGCAAGGCGGAAGGAGATTTCGTTGGAGTCTACCGGGTGCATCTTTCCATCGTAGATGCATACACGCACGTCGCGAGCATAGGAGCCGGTGAGCGGTCCTTGCTCCATGCGGTCCATGAGTCCTTTCACGATAGCCGGGATGAAGCGGGCATCGATAGCGCCACCCACGATACAGTTGTACACCACGAGCTTTCCACCCCATTCCAAGGGTATCTCTTGCTTGTCGCGCACACTCATGCGATATTCTTGAGCGCCGAACTTATAGGTGTCCGGTTCGGGCATACCTTCGGTGTAAGGCTCAACGATGAGATGCACTTCGCCAAACTGACCGGCGCCACCCGACTGCTTCTTGTGGCGATAGTCGGCACGCGATGCCTTGGTGATAGTTTCGCGATAAGGGATGCGGGGCTCGAAGAAGTTGATGGCAATCTTATCATTGTTTTCGATGCGCCATTTGAGGGTGCGAAGGTGGAATTCACCTTGACCGCTCACGATGGTCTGTTTCAACTCTTTGGATTGCTCCACAATCCATGTGGGGTCTTCTTGGTGCATGCGGTTGAGCACCTCGCTGAGCTTTTCGGCATCGGCTTCGGTTACCGGCTTGATGGCTCTCTGGAATTTGGGAGCCGGATATTTGATGAAGTCAAACACGTTTTCGCAGCCCTTGGCGTTGAGAGTATCGCCGGTGCTCACGTCTTTCATCTTCACGGTGGCGCCGATGTCGCCGGCCTTGAGAGTGTCGACGTTGGTGCGTATCTGACCGCACACGCAGAAAATCTGTGCTATTCTTTCTTTATTTCCTGTACGCATATTGGTCATGTCTTCGCCGGCTTTGAGCGTACCCGACATCACCTTGAAATAGCTCACCTCGCCGATGTGGGGCTCTACGGATGTCTTAAACACGTAGAGGCTTGTCGGTGCGGCTGAGTCGGCAGCGATTTCTTCGCCCTTGTTGTTTTCGGGCTTTGGCATATCGCTGACAAAAGGCACTACATTGCCTAAAAATTCCATCATACGGCGCACACCCATATCTTTGAGGGCGCTCACGCAGAACACCGGGAGGATGTCTCTTGCCGCCAAGCCTTTGCGGATGCCTTCGCGCATCTCGTCTTCGGTGAGGGAGCCTTGGTCGAAGAATTTCTCCATAAGGGTCTCATCGTTTTCGGCGGCTGCCTCTACGAGGATTTTGTTAAGTTCTTCAGCACGGTCGCGCTCTTCGGCGGGGATTTCGGAGATTGTAGGCACACCGCCGTCGGGTCCCCATGAATACATCTTCATAAGGAGCACGTCAATCATAGCGTTGAAGCCTGTACCCGGATTGATGGGATATTGCACAAGCACCACTTTGGGTCCAAACACCTCTTTCATTTGCGTCACGACGTTGTCGAAGTCCACCTTCTCGCCGTCGAGCTGGTTGAGCGCAAAGATTACGGGTTTTTTCACCTTCTCGGTGGTGCGGAAAATGTTTTGTGTGCCCACTTCCACGCCATATTGAGCGTCGATGAGAAGCACACCGGTATCTGTCACATTAAGAGCGGTAATGGCATTGCCCACAAAGTCGTCGCCTCCGGGGCAGTCGATTACGTTAAGTTTCTTGTTGAGAAATTCAGCGTAGCACACAGTGGAAAACACGCTGTAGCCATATTCTTTTTCTACGGGGAAGTAGTCGCACACAGTGTTTCCGGCATCGATGGTGCCTCTGCGTTTTATAACTCCACACTCGTAAAGCATAGCTTCAGCAAGTGTGGTTTTTCCTGAGCCTTTACTGCCTATCAGGGCAATGTTTTTGATTTCGTTGGTTTCGTAAACTTTCATCTCTATAAGAATAAATGAAGTTAGTAAAAATGGTTTGTAAAATCGAAACGCAATTTAGCACGATTTTTTCATTCTACAATGCTATTTTCTTATGTTTCACAACATGTTTTTTGTTTTTATCAACTTATTCATAACTTTGCATAGCATTATTTCAGAAATCGATGGCAGGCATTTATTTTCACATTCCGTTTTGCAAAAAGAAATGCATCTATTGCGACTTTTTTTCGGGCAATTTCAGCCGAGAGGTTAAAGACCGCTATCTCTTGGCAATGATGCGCGAGCTGGAGGTGCGGCGCAAGGAGCTGAAGGGCGAAGAGATTGCCACGGTGTATTTCGGGGGCGGCACTCCGTCGTTGTTGTTTCCCGACGAAATTGGTGTTTTGTTACATTCCGCCGGCTGTTGCAAAGGGGCGGAGGTCACCGTCGAGGTCAACCCCGACGATGTGACTGCAGAATATATCGCTAATTTGCGCAAAGTGGGGGTGAATCGCATCAGCATGGGCGTGCAGAGCTTCAACGACAAGGAGCTGAAGCTGCTCGGACGACGCCATAATGCACGCAAAGCGATAGATGCTGCCAAGGCTATCCGCTATGCCGGCATCAGCAACCTGAGCATCGACCTTATCTACGGCATTCCCGGTCAATCGGAGCAATCGTGGCGCAAATCGCTCGAGCAGGCTATAGCCTTGCATCCGAAACACATCTCCGCCTACAGCCTTACCTACGAGGAGGGCACCCTGCTTTCTCGCCTGCGCGATGAGGGCGCCATTGCGGAGGTCGACGACGACTTGTCGGTGAGGTTTTTTGATATGCTCCTCGACACTCTCGAGGCAAACGGCTACAAGCAATATGAGATTTCCAACTTCTCTTTGCCGGGCAAACAATCGCGCCACAACTCTGCCTATTGGCAGTTTACGCCCTATCTGGGCATCGGCGCCTCGGCGCATAGCTTTGACGGGAAAGTGAGACGCTACAATCCTTCCAATCTCAGCCTATATATTAATAAGGTGTTGGAGCAGGGTGTTGCCTACGAGGAGGAGCACGAAACGCTTTCGCAACTCTACGATGAATGGGTGATGACGCGTCTGCGCACTGCCAAGGGGATGAATCTCAAAGCTCTCGGCGAGAGGTTTGGTGAAAGCTACCTCGCTCACTGCCGCAAGGCTATGCAGCCACATCTGCAACAGGGTTTGATTACTATCACTCGAGGGGTTGTCAGGCTCACTCGCAAAGGGGTGATGCTCTCCGACATGGTGTTTCGCGACCTTTTCTACGACGAAGAGTGAAAGAAACACGAAAAAACATAGGCGAAAATCTCCAAATTATGCTTAACTTTGCAAAGGGCGACAAAAAGCCCTGCAGACTTTTAACTTTTTTTTGGAAATTTTCAAATTCTATCGACACTTTTATGGTCAACGAAAGTCTTGTATCGATTTCCGACTATTCCAAGGAGGAAATGCTCGATTTGCTTGAAGACATGAAGCTCTTTGAGGCAAATCCCAACCGACGCCTGCTTGAGGGCAAAGTGGTGGCAACGCTGTTTTTCGAGCCTTCCACACGCACGCGTCTGAGTTTTGAAACCGCAGTAAACCGTCTTGGCGGACGCGTAATCGGCTTCTCCGATGCCGCCACTTCCAGCAGCTCTAAAGGCGAAACACTTAAAGACACGATTATGATGGTCAACAATTATGTTGACCTCATCATTATGCGCCATTATCTTGAGGGGGCGGCACGTTATGCCTCGGAGGTGTCGCGAGTGCCCATCATCAATGCCGGCGACGGTGCCAACCAGCATCCTTCGCAGACGATGCTCGACCTCTACTCCATTTATAAGACACAAGGGCGACTCACCGACCTGACAATCACTATGGTGGGCGACTTGAAATACGGGCGTACGGTCCACTCGCTTCTGATGGCGATGTCCCACTTCAACCCCACGTTTAATTTTGTGGCTTGCGACGAGCTGGCGATGCCTACCGAGTATAAGGAGTTTTGTGAGCTTCACGGCATCCGCTATCGCGAGACGCGCGACTTCTCGGAGGAGGTTATCAACGAGAGCGACATCATCTATATGACTCGCGTGCAGCGCGAACGCTTCTCCGACTTGGAGGAATATGAACGAGTGAAAAACCTCTATCATCTCCACAATGCGATGCTCGACCATAGCAAGGACTCTGTCAGAGTGCTCCATCCGCTGCCTCGTGTGGGCGAAATTGCACAAGACTGCGACGACAATCCGAAGGCTTATTATTTCCAACAGGCGCAAAACGGATTGTATGCTCGACAAGCGATAATTTGTAAGGTGTTGGGTATCGACGTAAAAAAAATTTCTTTGAAACTATGAGCAACGACAACAGTAAGAACGTGCTGGCGGTGGCGGCACTACAAAACGGCACGGTGATTGACCATATACCCGCCTGCTCGGTGTTTGACGTGGTGAGACTCCTCGGCATCGAAAAGTTGGATAAAAGTGTGACCATCGGCTACAATCTCGACAGTCGCAAACTCGGCAAAAAGGGCATCCTTAAGGTTGCCGACGTGGTGTTTCCTGATGCAACTCTCAACCGCTTGGCTCTGGTGGCACCCAACGTCCACGTCAACATCATCGAAGACTACAAGGTGGTGAAAAAGATGACGGTGACTGTCCCCGACGAGGTGGTGGGGTTGGTGAAATGCAACAACCCGAAGTGTATCACCAACAATGAGCCGATGTCCACCCGCTTCCATGTGATTGACAAAGACAGCGTAAGCCTCCGTTGCCACTACTGCGAGAGAGCTATCACTAAAGACGAAATAACCTTATTGTAACTACGATATGAAGCAAGTTTGGAAACCGGGAACAATGATTTATCCGCTGCCGGCAATCCTCGTGGGATGTGGGAGCAGCGACGACGACTATAATCTTATCACGGTGTCGTGGGTGGGTACCATCTGCTCCGACCCGGCAATGTGTTACATCTCGGTACGCCCGGAGCGTCACAGCTATGAGCTACTGAAAAAAAACATGGAGTTCACGCTCAACCTCACCACCGAGGAGATGGCACGTGCCACCGACTGGTGTGGCGTGCGTTCGGGACGCGACTACAACAAGTTTGCCGAAACGGCCCTCACCGCCAAGCGCGCCACAATGGTGGCAGCGCCTTATGTGGAGGAGTCGCCGCTGTCGATAGAGTGCCGAGTGAAGGAGATTATCCCGCTGGGCTCCCACGATATGTTTATTTCCGAGGTGCTTTGCACCCTCGCCGACGATAGCCTCATCGACCCGACCACCGGGGCTTTCGACCTGGGCAAAGCGCATCTTCTGGCATATGCCCATGGCAACTACTACGGGTTGGGAGAACATATCGGCAAGTTCGGTTGGTCTGTAAAAAAGAAATAACTCACTGAAAATACAATAATATAGATTTATGAAAAGAGACGATTTAATTTTCGACATTATCGAGCGTGAACACCAACGCCAAAAGAAGGGCATCGAGCTGATTGCCTCCGAAAATTTCGTGAGCGACCAAGTGATGCAAGCCATGGGTTCATGCCTCACCAACAAGTATGCCGAAGGTTATCCCGGACATCGTTACTATGGCGGTTGTCAGGTGGTGGACGAAGCCGAATCATTGGCTATCGAGAGAGTGAAACAATTGTTTGGCGCCGAATATGCCAACGTGCAACCCCACTCGGGTGCTCAAGCCAATATGGCTGTGTTTATGAGCGTGATGAAGCCGGGAGACAAGTTCCTCGGTCTTAATCTCAGCCACGGCGGACACCTCAGCCACGGCTCGCCCGTGAATTTCTCTGGTCTTATGTTTCAAGCTTTGGAATATGGCGTGAAGGAAGACTCCGGACTCATCGACTATGATATGATGGAGGAAGTGGCGCTCAGAGAGCGTCCGAAGTTGATTGTAGGAGGTGCCAGTGCTTATTCGCGCGAATGGGACTACGCTCGTATGCGTCGCATCGCCGACGAAATCGGTGCCATCCTGATGATTGACATGGCTCACCCCGCCGGTCTTATCGCCGCCGGTCTGCTCGACAATCCGCTGAAATATGCTCATATCGTCACCTCTACCACCCACAAGACGCTTCGCGGCCCGCGCGGTGGCATAATCCTCTTGGGCAAGGACTTCGACAACCCATGGGGCAAAACCACTCCGAAGGGTGTTGTGAAAAAGATGTCGGCACTGCTCGACTCGGCGGTGTTCCCCGGAGTGCAAGGTGGTCCGTTGGAGCATGTGATTGCCGCTAAAGCGGTGGCTTTCGGCGAAGCGCTCTCCCCGGAATATAAGGATTATCAGATGCAAGTGAAGAAAAACGCCAAAGCAATGGCTGAAGCGCTCATCGCTAAGGGTTATAAGATTGTGAGCGGCGGCACCGACAACCACTGCGTGCTCGTTGACCTGCGCACACGCTTCCCCGAGCTCACCGGTAAGGTGGCGGAGAAGGTGCTCGTAGATGCTGACATCACCGCCAACAAGAATATGGTGCCGTTCGACAGCCGCTCGCCGTTTCAAACATCGGGCATCCGCCTCGGAACCCCTGCCATCACTACTCGCGGTGCTAAAGAGAGCTTGATGGGAGAAATCGTGGAAATGATTGACACGGTGCTCAGCAATCCGGAAGACGAAAAAGTTATCGCGGCTGTGCGTGCGAAGGTCAATGCCACAATGGCCGACTACCCAATGTTCGCATACTAATCGCTACCCG
>SFVH01000067.1 GCA_004561555.1 bacterium | reverse complement strand
GTCTTCAGCAGTGAGGCTAAAACTCTTCCCCATTGCATCAACAAACTGGAATGTGATGGTTTTCATGATATCAGGGCTGTCAAAAACCTTAAGAGTCAATGCGTCGGGGAGCGAGTAGATAGTTCGTTTAGGAGAGAATTTGACGTATGTGCCACGCCCGGTAGTTAGGTCAAAGCTGATGTTTGCACCACTTGTCCAGCCGGTAGGGATAGAAGTATAATCAATTACTTTGTTTTTTACTGCAGAGGAGAAAGTGGCCTTGAAATCGCCGGTTTCAATATTACTAAATTGCTCAACGACCTTATAATGCTGAGGGACTATTTGAACAGTGACCGGGAAGCTGAAACTTACGTCTCCAATGCTTCCGGTGACAGTGGTTTCGCCATCCTGTAAACCGGTGATAACACCGTCTGATGTAATGTCAACAAAACCTTCAGGCGATGAAGTCCAGTCAAAAGCGCCGACATCAATGCCAACTTTGCCTGTTTCCATCACGCCGTAAATCCCGCTGATTTGTCTTGGTGTGTCGTCGACGAGGAGCGCAGAGAAATCAGGCTTCACTTCAGTGATTCCGATGGTGTTTACAGCAAGTTCAGCGGAGAAGTCGGCGTAGCGTGCAATAATCTTTCCGCTACCGGCGACTTCGGATGCGTGAAAAATGGCATCGTCATCGACGTATCCAATTGATTCCGGCTCAACGGTAAATGAGCATCCCTGCAGGTCGCTGTCTAAGACTTCGTCGTATTGGTTGAAAGACATGACGCGGAGAGGAGTTCGGGAGATGACCATTGGCGAAATTGACGGGAGGCTGAAAGTGAGGTGGTGTATATTTTTGTCTTCCGGTGCGAGAGAGATAGCGAGCGCAGCGTCAACGACAGGGCGTACAGAGCCACGCCCGGGCAAGTTGAGCATTTTTTCGTCGATAACGATAGCTGCACTGCCGCCGCTGTCAAAGTTGACTACATCCCAAGCACCACGCTCCACCATCCAAGCGGATAGCTCAATACAGTCAACTCCGGCGCTTTGGCTTGAAAGCTCGGTGGTGGCGATATAAAGCTTAGTTTTGTCTTGCGAGATTCCAGCCATAACACGGCTTGAAAGCTCATATTCTCGGCCGTTTTCAAAGTTGTTAAACTCACCGTCGTGCAGGACGCCGTCATGAACTATGCTTGGATATCCGTGAAAGGCGTTGAGAATGTTCTGTGGAGCATTTCCCCATCCGGGAGAGTTAAAAGTCTGTGTTATGGTGAGCGTTTCGCCCACAGCGACATGCCCATCAAGAGCACCGCGCTTACCACCTTGTAGGAAGATGACGTATTGGTCTTCAGCGGTCTGTATAGGAGTAGAAGATATATTTGTGACTAAACATCTGATAGGGTCTCCGTTTACTCTCCATTTGTCGAGAGGCTTGATTGCGATATAGTCGCCATCGGCAGATAGTTGAGTGCCGTTGAGGCTGTTGAAAAGCGTGCAATCCGCTTTCACTCCGGATGCGGGAGCGTTATAGATGTCGATGGTGACGTTAGTTCCGTCTTGCGTAGTGATGAAAGAGTTAAGGTTAGGTAAGAAAACTTCCGCTTTTCCCTCGTCGGTGATAGCGAGGATGGAGCGTCCCCATTTGGTGTAAGTGACTTCACCTTCGCAGATGTTGAGTCCGATGCAAATACCGTCGTCGTAGCTGAAAAAGTCGTGGTTCCAAGCGACTTTTACCTGGTGACCTGGGCGAGAATTTTCGCGGAAATGAGTCATCACGTCCCATCGAAGGACGTCCGGTACTTGGTGACGGCTCTGTGCCTGCTCAATTTTCGCGTATGGGTTTGTGAGGTCAACTTCAACGAGCCAAACGATAACCGGTTTTTGTGGATAAATGACCTTTGTATATTTCATGCCAGGTCCTACAGTGTATGACTCAACAGTGTTTGCTACACCCCAGTCGTATTTCAGCTCTTGGGCGCGAATAACGAAAGCCATAGCTATCGCAAAGAGGGAGAAGAAAATTTTTTTCATGATGATAGAATATTTCGTTTTTGCAAATATATGAATTATTTTTCATTTAGCCGCCAAAACATAGTGATAGTAACGCAAAACAATGCCGAAAAACGATAGCCCGACGGCGGAGCCGGAATGCCCCGTATTATGTAGATAATCAGCAACCTGCCTTACATCCACACGATACACGATACACGATAAACGAAAACCTACTCGCTCCGCGATATACAATAAACGATAATCATCTGAGGTTCAGCTATATACATATGTTCCTTCAAATAATATCGTGTTAATAAAAGTTAAAGTGTTGTTTTGCTCTTGTAAATAGCATTTTTGTGCTTACCTTTGCAGTGTACTAATTAACTAATACACTAAAACAACTAAACAATCAAACAAAACTAAACAACTAAACAATCAAACAAAGCTAAACAACAAAAACGACGATTTCTGAATCGGGTGCTGAAACAAACAACTCTCAATCTCTCAGGAAACCCACCCGGTTCAGAAATCTTAAAAAACAACGGAGGAAATGAATTTAATAACAATGGAGGAAATGAATTTAATAACAATCAGCGACTTGACTTTCGACTACGGTCGGAAAAATCGCAAGGTGTTCGACAACTTCTCGTTGACATTCGAACGCGGCTCAATCTACGGTTTGCTGGGCAAAAACGGCACGGGCAAATCGACGTTACTCTACCTGATGTGCGGACTACTTCGCGCCCGCACGGGTTCAATCACATTCAACGGCCACGACGTAACCCGTCGACAACCGTCGGTGCTGAGCGACATTTTTATCGTACCTGAGGAGTTCGACCTGCCGAAAGTGACGTTCAGCAGTTACGTGAAAGCCAACGAGGTGTTCTACCCGAAGTTTAGCCACGACGTGCTCGACACGTGCCTGAAACATTTCGACATGGACATCAACATCAACCTCGGCGAACTATCGTTGGGACAGAAGAAGAAAGCGTTTATGTGCTTTGCATTGGCGACCAACACGTCGCTACTGCTGATGGACGAGCCGACCAACGGCTTCGACATACCGTCGAAGAGCCAGATGCGGAAGGTGATTGCGTCGGG
>SFVH01000035.1 GCA_004561555.1 bacterium | reverse complement strand
GCCGTTAGAGTTGAAATGTATAGGAGATTGGTCCTTACCTATCACCCAATAAGAACCATCGTCGTTGAGAGTGATGTCGACTGCACCTTTGTGACTGCCGACCTGGTAAGCTGCGCCACTCTTGGTAAATTTTATTTCAGTGGGAGTGGCATTAACTACACCCTTGCTAACAGTGTAGATAAGCATTTTATTGCCATCACTGAACATAAGTTTGCCATAATTCAAATCGCCCCACACACTCATTATCTCACCCACTTGCACGCTGCCATGGGTGGCATCGTTGAGTATCACATACGGCTCCGAAGAATCATTGTCCCAACAATACACTTTCAAAGGAGTGCCTGAAGGCGCGCCGTTAGACATAATCACCTTACCGCCCATTGCTTTGATAGAGGCTGCATACAACTGACCTTCAGTCACACCATTAAGGCTAAGAGTACCGATGCTGCTACCATCGTAGGCATTGATGATTTGGATGTAATTTGAGTTGTTGGCATTAGCATTAGAAGTGAGCACATATAGTTTGCCATTGCAGAATGCCATGTCGCGCGTTTGCACCGACCCATTGTCTGTGTTTGTAGAAAACCATGGTGCTGCTGAGGCAAGATTACCATTGAGGGTTGAGAAATTCCACACCTCACCAAGTTCGGAGATATTGTCGCTCACAGAGGGAGTAAGGTTGGAAGCCGTACCCGTGAGAGTGATGTATTGCTCCACGGCATTGGTAGAATAAAGACGTAGAGTGGCAGAGAATGTACCCTTCACAGAAGGATTGAAAGTAACAGTAACATCGGTTGCCGGATTGTCGTAGGGCAACGTGGTATGGCTCAACGTGAACATACCGGCATATTCGCCCATCACCTCCAAATTAACATTGCCTTGCAATTTTGTGCCGGAGATATGAGTGGTGGTCGATGCCGACTGTCCCACAACGGCAGAAAGATTGATAGGCGTAGAGTCGTAGTAGATTTCCGGAGTATTACTATCCACTCCGATGCCGGTGATAGCTATCGTTTGTGCCACGGCATTGGTCGACGACATACGGAGAGTAGCCGAGAACGTACCGGTAGTTGTGGGCATAAACGACACTGTAACATCGGTTGCCGGATTATCATACGGCAAACTGCTATGACTAAGGCTGAACAGCGAAGCATTCTCTCCGATAAGTTCGAGGTTAATATTACCTTGAAGATTCGTACCACTGATGCGTTTTACTATAGTCGATGTTTCTCCCAAGCGAGCCGACATACTTATCGGAGTGGCATCATAGGCGATTTCCGGACCGTAGGCATCGCCGGTGAGAGTGATATATCGCTCAACGGCATTGGTGGAATAGAGGCGCAATGTTGCTGAATAAGTACCGATAGCCGTCGGAGTGAACGTAATTGTCACATCGGTAGCAGGATTGTCGTAGGCAAGAGTGGAATGGCTGAGTGTGAACAGCCCGGCATTTTCACCCGTCACCTCCAGATTTACATTACCTTCAAGATTGGTACCGGAGATATGAGTGACTGCACTATTGAAGCCTCCCACAGCAGCCTTGATGCTTATCGGTGTAGCGTCATAATAGATTTGCGGACCTGAAGATGTAGCTCCTGTATAGGTAGCGGTTATTGGCACATAAATGTCACTCGCATTAGGCGACGACAAGCGGATGTGTGCCGAATAGTTTTCTTTTACGCCGTCAGGACGGAACGTCGCAGTAATGGTAATAGCATCTGTGTACGGATTGTGGTCGGAAACAGATACATCAAACACTCCGCCATCGGCACCGGTAACACATGCCGTCCATTTACCATACATATATTCGCTTGCACGATTGAGCGTAAAGCTCTGCGACGGCGTTTCGCTCGTAGAAGCAGCAGAGAATGCCAGCGAAGACACGCTGGTGGTCATAGAAACACCGGGATATTCCGAAGTGTTGAAATGCTTGGCATCAGCAGAAGTGTCGTCGCCGATTACAGTGCCTGAAGAATTAACAAAGCGGTCGATGTGAAATTTATAAACATAAGCATACGTGGAGTTGCCCGAAATGCCGAGATACATTGTGGCATTACCAAACACATCCGGACGGATAGTTACCGCCTCCGGCTCGCCCCACGTCAGACTATTTATTCGAGCATAATTTATTTGTTTGCGTTGCAAGAGTTTGCCGGTACGCCAATTGACCGTACTAATAATAATCGGTTTAGTAGTGCCTGCTCCACTCGCTCCTTCACCTTCAAAGAGATACACATAATCACCATTAATGCTGAAACTTTGATAAGCCTTCCACTCAAAACCGGTGTCTCCGCTCATACCCGAACCGCTGGTAAAAGAAGCCCCTTTAGCCACGGCAGCCTCCTTGAAATAGGTTATTTTGCCATTGAAGAAATCATCAAGGTCATACACACAATAACGACGAACACCGCCACCTGAAGAGCTGAAGCAGATGTAGCGATTTTGAGTGTCGATATCAGCATAGACATTATTATAACCTTTGGGATGGTCCCAATAAGTGAGGCTCACAGCGGAGTTTGAGCGACCATCGGCAATCACTTTTTGTCCGCTGACAAACTTAAATCGGCAAATAGCCCTACCTGAAAGGTCGTTACTTGTGCCGTTGTCGGAACCTTTAGCTCCGGTGACCATCCACAGCTGACCATCTTTGTCGCGATACACCGAAAGTTTCACGCCATGTCCGGTTTTGGCGATACTCATCTTTTCCAGCGATGTGCTATAGGTATATTTGCCGCCACCTGTGCCGGTAGTCCCTTTTGTCGCACACGGTATGCGAGTCAAGAACAACGGGTCACATTCGGAACTGGAAAGACCATTGGCACTACAAAAAGACGACGTATTTGACGAACCCATAAGTTGCAATATATAAATGTCACCCGTAAGCGGGTCGATATCCATACTTTGGATTACAGTGGTGTCGGAAGTTTTCGTTTGATTCAGATGATAGGAGATATCCACAGCAGAGCCTGACGAAGTATAGTAGGACGAGGTACCCATCGTGGAATACTTGCCTGCAATAGTGAAGCGATCCACGGAGTTGGAATATATCTGACGCTGTCCCAAACCATCTTGAATGTTAAGATATGAGAACTTATAGAAACGATTGTCGTAGTGATTGTCGGCAATATTAAACTTCACATTTTTAGTAGTAGATTGGTCAGAATAGAGGATGAAGTTTTCGTTGAGCTGCGTGGAGTTGGTGGAAAGCGAAGTCTTGTTGGTGAAAGTGTTGTAATTGATATTCACCGAGAGATTATTTGGGTCAACAAGATTGCCATTTGTTGAACTACCGGGATACACACGCAACAAAGCCATATATGAGGTCTGACCATAACAATGGTCAAACTCATTATTGGTGATATTAAGCACATTGGTGCCAGCATATGCCGAGCGGTCATAGTAGATTGTAAAGCTACCCACACCTTTACCATCGGCATTCGCTGAATTAGTGACACCCACATAATAAAACTTATTATTATTTACATTGACAGTGCCTTGGGCATTACAGATGTGCACACCCATACCACCATCATATAAGTAGTTATCCTCAACGGTGGTAGTGCCATACACACCAAACAAACCAATAGAGTTGGCATAATGCCCCGTTCCACCCACAATTTTATTATGCTTGACTTCGCAGAGCGCATAGTGACATTGCGACACTGTCGCAGCAGCGTTTGCATCGCCATAACGAGTGCCTATGTTGATAAGGCAGGTGCCGTCGCCACGAGCCACGGTAGAGCCGTTAAAATAGTTATAATTCACCTTAATGCCCGATTGTGGAGCGGCATTAGTAGCTGCTTGTGCCACAACTCTACCTCCACCGGTAAAATAAAAACCGTTGATTTCGATATCGGAAGCATTAACATAAATAATGCCTGTGACCGTCGACTCCGAGGAGCGCGATTGCGACCACGAACAATAGGGATTGGCACCAAGCACTTTCAAGCCCGGTGTTGTGAGCGTACCTCCGGAATATGTGCCAGGAGCTACATAGACTGTAGAATAAGCTTCTGGAGAAGAGGCTTGAAGAGCATCCAATGAAGAGAATGCCGTAGAGCCTACCACAAAGCGCTGGTTGTTGTAAATCAGTTGTGCGCCCATCGATGTGGCACTTGCATCTACAAGATACACACCGGCTTGTACCGACAACATAACTGAAACAGCTAAAAAAATCGAGAATAATCGTTTTAGGTTCATAATTAGGTAATAGTTTTATAAATTCTAATTACAAATTACTTAATTATTTTCGCTTCTTACAAATTATTTTAGCATATTTAACCTACTTGTTAATAAATAGCAATACAATTAATTGGTTTATTTACAATATCAAAGAGGCTATGCCTATTTTGACACAGCCTCTCGATGGATTTGAGAAAAGTCGTAATCACTACGCCCTTTCCCGATTTATATAAGCCCTATTAGAATTGGAATAAAAGACGTGCTTGAAGGGAGTGGAAATTCTTGTCGTAAGAATATTTGTCACGGTCAAGCTTATGGTAAGTATAGTTAAGCATCACGGAGCAGAACTTGTTGAAAGAATAGTTTGCACCGATGGTTGCCGAATGGATGTTACCACCGCTGATAGCAGCCGAATTGTAAGGCCAGTCTTGCATGTATCCGCCGGGATAGTATTGGTCACGACCTGCTGAATAGTATTCGCCTTCAATAAGGTTGCTGAGATTGGTGTAGTTGTAACGAGCCACAAGCTCGAGAGAATTGCCACCAAGACCTCCGAGCAAACCTTCAGCATTGTTGTAAGTGTAAGGCTTACCGAAGATGAGATAACCTAACTCAAGATAACCGCCATGAAATTTGTTATCCTTAATCGGGTTGGCTGCAATCCAATAGTCAATCGAGCCCCAAGCATCGATATTGTTTTGAGCTGCGATAAACAAAGTTTCCGAGTCGCGCTCTTTAGCAACATACTTGAAGAGGTATTCACCGCGAGCGAAGAATTTATTATTCTTATATAAAGCTTCCACGCCGACATCTACGGTGCTCTTAGCCCAAGGAATATCACAACTTACAAATTGTTCGGTGTCATCAACAAATGTTTCGAGCGACTGACCGAGAGTCAAAGTTTTCTTAAGTGTGTTGTTATATTCCACACCGCCACCAATACGCGCATAACGAGCATTCAAACCCACATGGAATGTTTCATTATTGTCGTTCAACGGACGATACAACCAACGGCCTGCCACGGTAACACCGTTAAAACCGGCTTCTTGTGAATTATACTTGTCCTCGGTAAACACACCTTGTTGAGCAAACCAAGTGTTGTTTTCAAACTTGTAAGTGATACCGAGCTCACGACCTTCACCCAAAGCATTGGTTGAGCCCGGACGAGAGATAAAGTGATAACTTCCGAGCGAAGTGTTGCGAGCCATCGAACCAGCGGGGTCATTATAATAACCTGCCTTTACGGAATGATTTCCGGCATCTTGCTTATTGGTGTATTGCACAAAAATGTTTTTTTGAGAGAACTTACCGCCGCCGAAACCGAAATCAGCATAAAAATACCAATCCTTATAGGTCAAAGAAGCGCGGAGACGAGCATCCGTAAGAGAAGCTCCTGACTTCATCGGAGTGAAATCTGAATGATAGTAAGCCACATCAGCCATCATACGTGCACCTACGGTGAAATGGAGGTCTTCTTTCTCATTGTCAATCATAACAGTAGGGTCAGTGTCGAAATCCTGAGCGAAACCCACCATTGCGAATGATGCCATTAACGGCAATATAAAATATTTTTTCATATCTTGAATATTCATTATTGATTAATATTCCGTGAATTAAATTAATAGCCGAGACGTTCGAGAGTAGCAACAGCATCAGGCACTACCGAGGGAGCTTGAGAGTTGTCGTAAGTCTGACCGGGATGGAACGGATTCGGGAGCTTGGCATTGCAACGGAAGCCATTCTCAATCATATAAAGGAGAGACATCTCCGAACGGTTGGTGAAGAAGCCGTCCAAATAAACAGGCACTGAATTGCTATCGCCGGAGAAGGTGGTGTAGGCAGTCTTCGGAACATTCAGACGAAGAAGGTCGTCAAATTCGGTCACATTGCCATAGTTGTAATATCCGAGATACTTTGTCATTTGAGCATAAGTGTCAAACGAATACGGGTGGTTAAGCATACCGGACTTGCGAATCATCCATGCTTGCCATGGCTCGTTCATCTCCGGATAGTTGTTAGGAGCACCGGAGATAGCCGGACCAAGGATGTGAGCTTTATTGTCTTGAGCCATCTTGATAAAGTCGGCATAACCGATAGGTGTGGTGAAGAGAAGGTCGGTAGCATAGCCTCCTGTCCAAAGGAGATAGCACATAGGCACCTTGCCGTCAAACACCTTAGCTGCACGCCCGAGCGCATCGAAGGAGAATGTTTGGAGAATAACCTTACCATTAGTATTACCCACGTTAACTTTTCCGTTTTTGTAGAAAGCAGTTTCTGAAGCCGGCTTGGTGATGATATTCCAACCACATTCGTCAAGCACATCATAAACGCGTTTTTCCATATTACCCGGATTCAACCACGACTCCTTAAACTCGATATAGATACCAGGGCGATGACCGGTGTCTTGAGGGTCGTCAACGTAAGCATTTTCCCAATGATATTCAATGAAATCCATATATTTAGCGTTGTATTCGCCCTTAGCTTTTATAGCTTCGTAGATTTCTTGAAGAGTCATACCCTGATACTCAGGCTTAACATTGTAGGTTAGCACACGATTGCCGTTAGCATCGCGTTTAAGCATCTTTCCTTCTGCATAAGCGATTTGGTCTTGAAGGGCAGAAACATATTGAGTACCCTTAAAGGTGGGACGTGCTTGCTCTAGGCTGGTCTCATTAAACCATTCACCGGCATCAAGCATAAGAAGCTCTGCATAATAATACGACATTGTGTAGAACGGACGGAAAGCCGCAATATCGCGTTCATATTGCTTCACAGCGTCATCGTGAGCAAAGCCGAGGCTTTCATAGAATTGCACACGAGTGGTAGGCACCAATTCAGAGAACACATTCTCGATGTTGGTGGTGCGTTTCAAGTTTTCATCGTGGTTGGCAAGAACCACACCGTCCTTGGTGCATTGGAGGTCGGATTCCAAATAATCCACACCCATTTCACGAGCCCAACGCCATGCCGATTCGGTTTCTTCCGGAGCCCAGAATGTAGAGCCGCGGTGAGCGATAACGGCATACAAAGGAACGTAGTCGCGCACTTTTGCCAATTCAGGAGAGAGGGTTTGGATATCCACTCTCTTTGCATCCACGTTCTGATTTGTAAACTCTTGATCTTCACAAGAGGTAAAGGCTGTCATTGCTGCAATGCTTAACAAGCCCAATCGAACAAAATTTTTTGACATAATAAAAATTTTAAGATGAATAATTATTTTAATTCAATTGATTATTTACTTTGATTTTTTGTCTGCAAGAAGTTGCTTCTCGTCTTTATAGGTGAACATCATAAACACTACTGAGAGAACGCAAGCGGCAAGCAAGAGCACGAAGGTCCAATCCCAACCTGCATTTTCAGCAACGTAGCCGATAACGATGTTGGCAAGGATAGCCGTACCGAAGAAGTATCCGAAAAATCCGGTAAGTCCGGCAGCAGTCCCGGCAGCATTTTTGGGAGCAAGGTCAAGGGCTTGCACACCGATAAGCATCACCGGTCCATAGATAAAGAAACCTATTCCGATGAGTGAAGCAGTGACAATGGTGTAGTTGTCGGAGAATTGCCAATAAAGGAAGATAAACACAGCCACAAGTATCATAAAGATAGTGGTGGTCATTGCACGTCCGCCTTTAAACACTTTGTCGCTAATCCATCCACAAATCAAAGTACCGGGAATAGCAGCGAACTCATAGGCGAAATAAGCCCAACCGGCTTGCTTGATGTCGTAGCCGTGCTCGTCTTTGAGGAAAGAGGGTGCCCAATCGAGACATCCGTAGCGCACCATATAAACAAATGCATTGGCAATAGCAATAAACCAAAGCATCTTGTTGTTGAGCACATACTTGAAGAAAATATCTTTTGAGGAGAGCACTTCTTCTTGCTTTTCGCTATAGTTTTTTGGATAGTCGTTGCGATATTTCTCTATTGAGGGCAGACCACACGATTGTGGAGTGTCGCGAATAAGCAGATAAGCAAGAATTGCCACGAAGATTGCCACTGCTGCCGGGAACACATATGTACCGATAAGGAAATAGTGGTCGGTTTGAGCGCCATAAAACCATGAGCCAAACCACAATGCGCCATAGACTGCCATCGGTCCAACAAGTGCACCGCCCACATTGTGAGCACAGTTCCATATCGACATCATCGTGCCGCGCTCGGTCTGCGAAAACCAGTGGGTCATCACACGTCCACACGGAGGCCATCCCATACCATTAAACCAGCCCACAAGGAAGTTGAGCACAGCCATCAAGAAGATAGCCCACGACTTATGTTCCGGACCGAAAGCCACCACGGGCACAATCATAAACATCATCGATAACGACGCAAGAACCAAGCCTAACGGCAAGAATTTGCGGGCATCACTTCGGTCGCTCACAGACCCCATGAGAAACTTGGATAGCGCATAAGCGATGGCATTCATCGACAGCACAATACCGAGTTCGCCTTTTTCGAAGCCAAACGGCTCCAAAAAGGGCATCGCCATTGAGAAATTCTTTCTAACAATGTAAAAGCCGGCATAACCTATAAATATGCCGAGAAACACTTGCCAACGCAGCGAAGTATATTTTGCCTTTTGCTGCTCTTTCGGCAATTCCGGCTTGAATGCCGGGGGTGCTAAAAACTTTGACATAATAACTAAGTTTTAAAAATGTAGGTTTGTAGTTATTTATTTAGTTGTTTTGTTTTCTCCAAATCTAAAGCACGTGCAAGGATTGAAATCGGATGTTCCACCTTAAATGGAGTAGACATTTCAATCTGCCATTTACATGTTTCGCAATCGGTAGCCACCACATCGGGAGAAGCATCAGCGATATCTGCAAAAAGACTCTCACCTATACCTTGCGAGGTGGCATAGTTTTCTTTTTTGAAACCGTAAGTGCCGGCAATGCCACAACATTTCGACGGCAATACCGTCAATTTCACTCCCGGAATACTTCTCAATAACGAAATCGAATAGAAGCCCCATCCCAAACGCTCCATGTGGCAAGCAGTGTGATAAGCCACTCGCAACTTGAAGTCGTCGTTAAACACCACCTTAGCACCTTCGTCAATCAAGCGATACACAAATCGTGTGGCGAGGTCAATGCTACTTCTCACATCGGCATTTTCCACACCAAGCAGATGCTCATATTCTTCACGAATGGTGAGGGTGCAAGTAGACGAAGCCACCACCACCTTTCGGCCTTGTGTCACAGCGCGGCGTATGGATGCCGTATTCAGCTCAGCTTGTTTGCGTGCCTGCGAAATTAAGCCGTTGCTGATAAGTGCCACGCCGCAACATTTCTCATCCTCAAGAAGATTCACGCCATAACCGAACGCATTGAGCACCGACACGAGATCTTTGCCCAGTTGCGGATAGTTATAATTGATGTAACAGCCATGGAAAAAGCTCACTTGGCGAGGATATTGAGCTTGCGATGCTTGCGCATTACGATTAAACCATGTGACAAATTTCTCACCGGCATATTTTGGAAACGAGCGATGACTATCCACCTTCAGCACCGCATCCATCATCAGTTTTACCGGTTTCAACGACAGGGCGAAATTAGTGACCGGAGCGGCTATCGTTGCCAACCCTCCCACGACGTCGGTATTAGCAAGTATGCGGTCGCGAAGAGTGGGGCGATGCTTGCTGTAGCGGATGCGTGCCGACTGTATGATATCTCCTATTCTTACATTCGACGGGCATGCCACCTCACAACGCTTGCAATTAAGGCAATATTTCAATGCCTCATCAAAAAACTCACCGCGCTTCAAGCGCAACCGTTCGCCATCAGGTCCCGCCTGTTTCGGACCCGGATATTCCGGACGCACAGGCACCACAGGGCAATAAACGGTACAAACGGTGCACTTTATGCACTGCTCGAAATTGTTGGCACTGATATTATTTTCTTGTAAGTTCATATCCCTGCAGTTATTGTTTAATTATTTCGTCAGCCACAGCTAATGCCGTCAACATAGACACTCCGGCGCCACACCCCTCAGCTAACGCATTAAAACCGCTGAGCACGGAGCCAATGGCATAGACGTTTTCTATCGTTTCTCCTTGTCTCTTTACTTGAAACCTATTATTAGTGGCAACACCAAATTTCATATAACCTTGCGGATTGAAAAATTGAGCATCATACCATGTGGAGCGATTGCTGTCGAAGTCCACATCAAGATGCATCACCGGCTCTATCACTTCGGATGAGCGAGCCACCAAACCACTACTAAAGAAACTGCCGGTAGCAAGCACCACATTATCGGCTGTCAGCGGCATATCCTCATGGTTGCGAGAAAACAGTCGCACCACTCTATTGCCCTCAAAATCTGCTTTGACCACACTATCGCCAAGCATAAACACACCGCCGGTGCGCTCAAACTCTCTACGCAATCGCTGTTGCACTCTAATCCCGGGCACAGAAGGTGGCATCGACGGAATCAATACTACTTGCGGCACTTCCCTTTTCAGAGTTTTCACAAAATCTGTAGAGTCAAGTCCGAACACTGCCGGCAATGCCACCACATCAACCCCATTTGAATAATCTTTTAGTATGGTCAATAACTGATTTTGATTTTCTTTTACATCAAGCACACGCGCAATGTTAGAAGCGCGCATCTCTGTAGGACTTGTGCGCAACTTATCGGTAGCTTCCAAAGAAATCTTTCGCTGTTCCACTTTTGCACCCATACGAGCGAAAGCATCACACACAAATTTCATATTAAAATCAAGAAAGCCGGCAATATTTACCACTACAACCTTCTTGCCACAAAAACAATCCATGCTATCAAAACGATTGAAATCGCCCAATGATAGCCATGAACGCTTAAGGGTGCCCATCGGAGTGAAATGGAAGTGATTGGCTTTAGCATCGCCATTCACATCAACCCCACAATCAGTGAGCAACGACTTTACCTCCTCAGCATAACGCGAAAAGTCGTTGATTTTTTTATACGGATGACCTTCCGGCAATCCCTCAATAGTAACTACGGGGTTGTCCACTGATTTGCCTTCGGCATCTACATTTAGCAGTTCAAACGAACCGGAGAAAAAATGGAGAGCACTCTGACCAGCTGAGACTATGGCACATTGTACGCCTGCCTTCTGCAAGCGAATGCCACAACACAATCCCGCAAGACCGCCACCTATAATGATAGTAGAAAACCTCATTTCCGCCAATTATTTACGTTATTCATATCACACACACCGCCATAAAGCCACTGAGTAAATTCGTTTTCTCTCAATGCTTCGCCCCATGCCACGGGATACACGCCCTTCCAACGCTCATTAAGGAAAGAAGCAAGGTCGCTCTTTGCTTTTGCAGCACAATTATTAGCTTCTCCAAGGAGTCCGGCAGCACGACACGCACAAAGCTCACCTTGACAAGTACCCATCCCTACACGCGTGCGACGTCGAAGGTCGACAAGATTATTTACATGCAACTCGTTAAGGGCATAATTAACCTCCCCTACCGACACATCTTCACACTCACACACCAAACTTCTATCAAAAGGATTGTCTGAAGCGATTTTTTTCGACAGCTCTCCATGACGATGTTTTGCCGACTGCCCACCCTTATCAAAAAGAAACGACCTACCTTTAGGGGAGTCCTCCATGCGCGACCCCGGCAGAGGCTCATCGGCAGTGACACACTTACGGTCCAACCCAAGTTTGCTACAAGCCAAATCAGTCGTCCATTCAGCCATCAAGCGATATGTCATCAGCTTGCCGCCGGTAATTGTGGCAAAGCCCTCCACGCCGTCACGCACAGCATGGTCGAGCAACACTATGCCTCGACTGATGTTGCGCCCGGTGGGGTCTTCATCACTCGCCACCAACGGACGCACTCCTGCATAAGCACGCAAAATGCGAGTGGAAGCCAGCGATGGCGCCAATTTTTCGCCCTCCTTTAGAAGAAGGTCTACCTCATCGGCAGTGACTCGCATATCGTCAACCTCATCAAACCCCACATGGCTCGATGTGGTGCCAATCAAGCAAATGGTGTCGCCCGGCACAAGAATATCAGCATTGGCAGGCTTACGACAACGGTTGAGCACCACATTATTCACTCGATGCCCGAAAATGAGCAACGACCCTTTCGCCGGATACATCCCAACATTCACTCCCGCCATGCCAGCAATACCATGTCCCCATATACCGCCCGCATTGATGGTCAAAGGAGCATAGTAGCGTTTGGTCTCTTTAGTCTTATGGCTATACACTTCAACACCAACAACCTTATTTTGCTCCTTAATAATAGATTTCACCTCATGATACACAAGGATGTCAGCACCATGAGCACGAGCATCAAGCACATTGGCAAGGGTCAAACGAAAAGGGTCGACAGAGCCATCAGGCACTTTTACCGCCCCAATAATCGAAGGATTAACCGAAGGCTCCATACGTTTTGCCAGTTCGGGGTCGATTATTTCAGCCATGATGCCCGCCTTGCGACACGCCTCAACAAAAGTGGCTTGATATGCCAAGTCGTCTTCCGGAAGAGTGATAAACAAACCATCATTCTCCTCCACACAATGACGAGCAATCTTGCGAAGTATCATATTCTCTTTGATACACTCCGAAGCCGACTCGCCATCGGTCACTGCATAACGAGCCCCGCTATGCAACAATCCATGATTTCGCCCGGTGGCTCCCGACGCAAAATCAAAACGCTCCACCAGCAACACACGCAGCCCTCTCAATGAGCAATCGCGCGCAGTGCCGGCACCGGTGGCTCCCCCACCAATTATGATTACATCATATTCTTTACGTTCGGTTTGCATTTCGTATTGCCTTACTTTCGTTTAAAAACACCATTATGTTTCATTTCGCAACAAATGTAGGATATTTTTTTTAAATCGAAAAATTATTCTCATAAAATTTGCGCTATGACATAAAAAAATTTCATTACGAAAGAAAACTATGTTATATAACATAATTTTAGACAATATAATTACCGCTTTTTAACACAAAAGATTTTCTAACACAAAAAAAATGCATTTAATTTGCAATACAACACATTAAAAATCCTCTCGAATGACAAAAGACGAAAGACAGGCTTTGATATTAGACATGTTGATGAAACAAGAATCTTTGTTAGTCACCGACTTGTCGGAGCATCTTAACGTTTCATCGGTTACGATACGAAAGGACCTTACCGAACTTGAGAAGAAAAAGAAACTATATCGAAACCATGGCAAAGCAATACTCATTGACCCATACAGTGAAAACAAAAATGTGAGTGAGAAAGAACGATTGTCGGTAGATGAAAAGCGAGCGATAGGGATAAAAGCTGCATCAATGATTACTCCACGCGACTCTATCTTGATTGCATCCGGCACCACCGTACATGCTTTGGCAAGATGCATCCAATCGTCCGACCGGCTGACTGTAATCACCGCCTCGCTTGAAGTGGCGTCGATACTATCTATTGACACAAACATTGACATCATTCAGCTGGGAGGAATATTGCGTCACAGCTCGCTCTCGTGTGTGGGTCGCCATGCCGAAGAAGCACTTAACGACTTCTCATGCTCAAAGCTGTTTTTGGGAGTTGACGGCATCGACCTTGACCTTGGCATCACCACCACCGACATGATGGAAGCCAGCCTCAATAGAGTGATGATGCAAACAGCACAAAAAACCATAGTGCTTGCCGACTCCTCCAAATTCGGCAGGCGAGGGTTCAGCAAAATTGCAGACCTTAAAGATGTAGACCAAATAATCACCGACTCAAAAATATCCCCCTCCGTAGCAAAAAAGATTGAAGAAATGGGGATTGACTTGACGATTGTGGAAACTCACTAATCCCAACCGACACAATGACAATGCAACATATTCTTATCATCGATGATGACCTCACTTTTGCCATAATGCTTAAAGCATGGCTAAAGAAAAAAGGATATGAAGTGTCGACGGCTTCCAATGTCAAAACAGCTCAAAAAGCTATTGAGGGCGACCGATTTGACTTGATATTGTCGGACGTGCGGCTACCGGATGGTGATGGCATTGAATTGATGAAATGGGCAAAAATGCACAGTCTTGACATTCCCACAATTATGATGACAAGCTATGCTGAAATAGAGAATGTTGTGACTGCAATGAAATATGGCGCTACCGACTATATAGAAAAGCCTATAAAACCTGATATATTGCTGAAAAAAATTGCCGACACACTACAAGCAACAACACCAAGAAGAAAAACTCCGAATTATATTGAAGGCACAAGCGATGCCGCAAAACATTTACATAAGTATGTGTCACTGGTTGCTCCCACAAACATCAGTGTGCTGATTAATGGCGCAAGTGGCACCGGCAAAGAATATGTGGCACAACTCATCCATCGTCTCAGCAAGCGTTGCGACAAACCATTTGTAGCAATCGACTGCGGAGCAATTCCCAAAGAACTTGCAGCATCAGAATTTTTCGGACATATAAAAGGTTCGTTTACAGGGGCTGTAACCGACAAAACAGGAGCATTTATTGAAGCTAACGGCGGAACGATTTTTCTTGACGAAGTGGGAAATCTCAGTTATGAAGTGCAAGTGCAACTGTTGCGCACACTCCAAGAGCGGAAAGTGCGACCGGTTGGCTCTACAAAGGAGATAGCTATCGACATCCGACTCATCACTGCCACCAACGAGAACCTTCTATCTGCCATTAGCAAAGGAGCTTTTCGCGAAGACCTCTACCATCGCATAAACGAGTTTACGATACAAATGCCTTCCCTCAGCGAGCGCCGTGATGACATTGTAGCATTTGCAGATTTTTTTATTTCAAAAGCCAATGAAGAACTTGGGAAAAATGTGATTGGCTTTGACGACAAGGCAAAACAATGCTTAATCAATTATTCATGGCCCGGCAACATAAGGCAGCTGAAAAATGTGGTGCGCTGCGCCGTACTAATCGCTTCCGACACTATAATCCACCCTTGTGATTTCTCCGAAGAGCTTGACTCCCAACCCGAGAGGATTACAGAAACTAAGGCGCTACGGGATGCCAACGAAGAACGTGAAAAAATTGCTGATGCTCTCCGCATAGCAAAATACAACAAGAGTCGGGCTGCACAAATCCTCGGAATAGACAGAAAGACTCTATACAACAAAATGAAGCAATACGACATATAAACTGTAGAATAATTCCACACTCCATACCACAAACTGTAGATTTTTCACAATTTACAACTGCTGAAATGTAGCATTATCCATTTGGCACATTTTTTGTGGATTCCAACAAGTGTATGATACTTGATATTCATAAGAAATTCTAAAAACGGTTAGCAATTATACAACTGTATGTATCAAAGTCTCAACATTTGAAAGGGGGATTTACATTAAGAAAAAGTTCGTTTTTATAGATTTATCAAATAAAACGACCAAGCCGTGACGGCATCGTTGTCAAGAAGTGTTAAAGTGTAATGATTAATTCTATTCTATTGAGAAAGAGGCTGTCTAACAACCAAAGTTAGACAGTCTCTATTTTATACACAAAATCTGAAGATTTAGGCTGCATTTGCCACTACTGATATAAATTTGTGGTAAAAGCTTATATCAGGGCTTGTATAAAGTTGTTTCACTGTTCCTGAAGACAAAAATTTGTCAAAAAAAGAGGATTTTGCCCAAGCTTGGGCAAGTTTCCTCAGATTATGGGCAAGCGCTTTCAGGCCGAAGTCGA
>SFVH01000066.1 GCA_004561555.1 bacterium | reverse complement strand
GTGCGGGTGTTGTCCGAGCAATAGTCATCCAACTCGCAACCGGCATCGCACAGTGCAAGGCGTCCGGCCTCAAGCAGGTTCATCGACGGATTGCCGTGCATTATCTCGCCGTGCTGACTGAAGATAGTGGCGAAGCTCACCTTGGATGAATAAGAATTGGCCATACCATCGACCTGTCCGCCAATGAATTTCTCGGTCACTCCCGGGCGCACGAGTCGCATGGCCTTGGTGTGCATCTTATATCCCACCTCGCATGCCTTCTCGATAGCCTCAATCTCCTGAGGCTCCTTGGTGGAGCGCATCTTCACCACAGCCTTGATGAGTTCGAGCGAAGCCGACTCCTTCTGCTGGTTGGGGTGAATGCCAAGAAGGTCCATAATCTGTATCATCGTGTCGTGACGATAGGGAGGCAGGAAATGTATCTTACGCTTGCTCTTGAGGGCATCCATCACGATACCCGTAAGTCCCTTCATCGGCAGAGTGTTCTCCACTCCCACCTGTGCAGCCAAGTCGCTAACGGAGTCAACCGAACCATACCACACAATGTCAACCACGTCAATATCGTCGCCCACAAGCGTCTCGCGGTTGTTGTCGATGTCGATCACGCCTACGAGTCCTTCGCGGTGCTGACCGAAATAATATATGAACGACGAATCCTGTCGGTGAGGATAATAGGCATTTGCTGGATAGTTCATCGGCGCCTCGTTGTTGCCGAATAAGATGATAATACCATCACTAACGAGTTTTTTCAACTCATTTCTACGATTAATATAGGTCTCTCTCCCAAACATAAGCACTAAATTTTATTATTAATTTAAAAAAACCATGCAAAGATACGCATTTTTTTCGAAAAAAACTATACCTTTGCACAAAAAATATAACTTTATTGTGATAATTAGCAATTTATAACATTGAATTGATTATGATAATACGAAAAATGGGATTAGTGCTTGAGGGCGGAGGAATGAGAGGCGTGTTCACAAGCGGAGTGCTCGATGCATTCATGAAGTACGACTTGTATTTCAACTATGTCGTGGCGGTGTCGGCAGGTGCCTGCAATGGTTTGTCGTATATTAGCCGCCAGCCGCGTAGGGCACGGTTGTCGAATATCGACATGCTCGTGAAATATAACTATATAGGATTGAGACATCTCGTCACACAAGGCTGCATTTTCGACCCCGAACTGCTCTACGACCGATTTCCCAACGAACTCATTCCCTATGACTACGACACGTATTTCGCCTCGCCTTCAACCTTCGAGATGGTTGTGACCAACTGTAACACTGGGCGCGCCGAATACCTGACGGAGAAGGATGGCGACCGACAAAGGCTGCTTGATATATGTCGCGCCAGTAGCAGTTTGCCTTATGTTAGTAATGTGATTGATGTTGACGGTCGGCCTTATCTCGATGGCGGTATTGTGGACAGCATACCGGTTGGGCGCGCCATTGACATGGGATATGATCGCAACGTACTTGTGTTGACACGCAATCGTGGCTACCGCAATACATCCAAAGACCGCAAGATTCCTAAATTCATCTACAAGAAATATCCCCGTTTGCGTGTTGCCCTTAGCAGGCGCATAGCCGAATACAACCATCAGCTTGATATGGTGGAAGAGATGGAAGACAAGGGACTCGTGGATGTAATCCGTCCCCTGCGCCCAATGGATGTGGACAGGATAGAGAAAGACGAAAAAAAACTGGAGGCCTTGTATGAGGAAGGCTTCCAATTAGGGGAGGAGTATTGTAAATTGAAAAATTGAAGGTTGAAAATTGAATATCTTTAGATATTAAAAAATCTGTGTAAATCTGTGCTAATCTGTGGGCAAAAAGAACTCAGATCACAGATGGTTTTCAGACCACAGATTATCACAGATTTGCACAGATTAAGAGCCAAGGGCTCTGATTAGTGATTGATGATTGATTTATTTAGGCACGGATGGACACGGCTTTTAAAAAAAACACGGCTGGGCTGCGCAATGGGTAAAGGCTATATTTGCTAAGGGCTATACTAATGTATAGACACGGCTCGTTACCGCAGAGCAAACTTAGCCGTGAACTTGCGAAGCAAGCCGTAACCACGAAGTGCCGTGTATAACATCAATGCGGAGCCAGCCGTGCCTTTGAAAAAGCCGTGAATTTCCGTGCCAAAAAGAAAAATCTGTGATAATCACAATATCTTTAGATATTAAAAAATCTGTGCTAATTTGTGGACAAAAAAGACTCAAACCACAGATGGTTTTTCAGACCACAGATTATCACAGATTTGCACAGATTAAGAGCCAAGGGCTCTGATTAGAAAAATTGAAATATGTCAATTTTTCAAAAGGTCCGGCCTCAGCAATTTCGTGCGTTCCATAGCCTGATCCATTTCCCACTGCTTGATCTTGGCCTCGTTGCCACTGAGCAGGATGTCGGGCACCTTCCATCCCTTGTAGTCGGCGGGACGGGTGTAGATAGGAGCAGAGAGCAGGTCATCCTGGAAACAATCAGACAGGGCACTCTGCTCATCGCCAATCACTCCCGGTACAACCCTCACAATAGCATCAGCCATCACCGCAGCCGCCAACTCGCCTCCTGTCAGCACATAATCACCAATACTGATCTCGCGGGTGATGAGGTGCTCGCGTATTCTGTGGTCGATACCCTTGTAGTGGCCACATAATATAATAAGGTTGCCTTTGAGCGACAAGTCGTTTGCCACATGCTGGTTAAACTGCTCGCCGTCGGGCGATGTATATATCACCTCGTCATAATCCCTTTCGGCCTTCAGAGCAGATATGCAGCGGTCGATAGGTTCACACTGCATCACCATCCCCGCAAAACCGCCATAGGGATAGTCGTCCACGCGTCGCCACTTGTCGAGAGTGTAGTCGCGCAGGTTATGAAGATGTATCTCGGCAAGACCCTTTTTCTGTGCCCTTGCCAGTATTGACTCATTGACGAAGCCCTCAATCATTTCGGGCAAAACTGATATAATATCTATTCTCATGGGTGCAAAATTACTGCTTTTTATCCGAATAACGTAATTTTTCATAAAAATATTGGTGATTTTTTACAAAAAGTTTTGCCAATTGTGATATTTTTGCTATTTTTGTGCCGTATATA
>SFVH01000065.1 GCA_004561555.1 bacterium | reverse complement strand
ATGGAAATTGACTGCCGACAGCGATATGGACGCTATGCGAACCGCCCTTTACTACTGTTGGCGTGATAACGAAGACTTTATCCGCATCGAATTCCGCAAAGGTGCGGAGAATTACACTCTCGCAATCTTTCACATCGACAACAACTCTCACGAATGTTTCACACTATAATTCTTAAAACAATGAAAATCGACTACAACAAATTCACAGAAGAAGAACTCAAAGTTATTATGGAAGCAGCGAAAACAATCAACTTCGCTTTCGGGATTCAATTCCCGAGCCACAAAGAACAACTTCAGCTCGTGCTTGATGATATGCACTTCCGTGCAATCAATCAAATAATACTTCAAACGCACCACGCACTCCGCGCAATCGCCTGGAAGCGCGGTGAGAATCCCGACGTTTAATCGTCGGGCTTTCTCCGCTCTGCACAGCGGCAGCCATTCAGGTTGCCGCTTTTGATGTCTTTTGCTTTGACTATTTCGGCTCTTATCTTTGCCGTATGATTAAGATACAGAATTTTCGGGATATGATTTTGTCGTGTCATATCGGAACGATTATGATACTGACCGACAAGGAATATATCGACGTGGTAATTTCTACGTCAGAAACAGGTGCATTGTTGTCGGAGCGTTATTTCGCATCCAATGGCAGGGTTTTGCTTTACGACTTGCGTTCGCTCGTCGAGCAGGCGATGAGGGTACACGGTATGTCTTTAGTCAACGTGTCATTGAAGGTGTATGTGGGTACTCCCGATGAACAAAGCGAGGACTACGACGAAAAGAAATTTTGTGTGCTATATTGCGACCGCGACATCGACATCTACGATTTCGAGCCGCTACTTAGGTCGCACTTCCTTACTGCAGCCGCATCGCGTCGCGTGGCTCCCGATTGCTTCGTTTTCTTGCCTTTCTTCGCCTATGCCGGCGAATCTGTTAACTACGAAATCTTCGTTGATTTCGTTAGTGGCGACGAACCCGGACACTGCAGGTTGGAAGGGCCGTTGAATCAATCCACGGCATCTTACAACTACGTGAGGATGCACACATTCTTTTCTTCGGAGGTGAAGCGACAAGCCGAGGAGATGGTTGGCGGAAAGATAGAACTCACTGCGTTCACTGTTCGCATGGGCGACCGTGCCGCATCGTTCTTCATCGACAAGTCGCTTTCGGGAACTCGTCCGTTCTACTTCCGCAACTGCTTCAACGTGCCTGACAATCTTTTCGTTCCGGCTGTTACCACAGCCAAAACTAAGCTTGACCGCTCGTTGGCTGTCCTCGGCACTGTGTCGCAATTCTACGATGCCAATTGTGAACAGACATTCGATGTGCAGTCGGGAGGGCTGACAGCAGATGAGTGTTCGCTCGTCGAGCAAATGATTTGCTCTAATGACGTGCGAACTCCATACGAGAGTGCTACTTATGACGGCGACTTCGACACTATGCGTCCGGTGCTTATCACCGACTCCACCAGCGAGATAGCAGATGTCCCGGAAATGCCTAACATGGTAAAATTTACTTGGCGTTATGCGGAAAACCGCATCGCACAGCGCAATCCGTTAGGCTTAGGAATTTTCACCGAACCTTACGATTTTACATTCAGATAATGGCACGTTCTATTCATATCACTACGGCCCGCACCATGCTCAACTCCGGCGATCCTGTCGATATTTCCGTATGGAAATCCGACGGCTCTATCCTGGAACTCCGAAATTGTATCTCCCTGCGATACAATTTTTACGGCGGCTGGCGCAATATCAAGATATTGGCCTCCGGCGAATGCCGCAAAATCCGCGACTGCTGCATCTTCCGCGTGAACAACTTGGAAGTATTTCTCTAATGACCACTTATTTACTATTATTAACCAAAAAAAAGGGGGGAGTCTTAAAAATTCTTATTAACTTTGCAAATAGTACTAAACATATATCATAATTTATAAATAGTATAATGAAAAAGACTTTTTTGTTCATCATATTAATCACATTTCCAATTCTTTGCCTGGCACAAGGCAAAAGCAAGGCGGGTAAGTATGTAGAACTTTATAATATTCCATTTTATGCTATGACATTTGATAACGGTCGTGCTTTCTCAAATGGTGTCATGCAAATAAGGGTAGACATCGAGGACGGATACAATGCCATTTATCTACGTTTCTTTGACAAATCTGGAGAATATATAGATCATGAGTTTTTTCTTGATGAATACCCGCCCACGGTTTTTAATTACAGTACTGATGAAAATGTTAACACAACAGGTGGCGGTACTGCTACTATCTCCAATCTTTATGAGTTGCGCTGGGGGGATCAACGATATCTCTTCTATTTAATGAAACTTCCCAGTGGCAGAATGGAGTATAAGGTAGAAAGACTTTATGTTGAAAATGGGCGCCAAATCAGAAAAGATAATTCCTTTACATGCACCTTAGATAAATCTTGTCTGCTTAATATTGGTAGAGTATTTAGAGAGGCAAATCGTCGTAATGCCATACGCCTTAAGATTAAATAAGCGTCTTTTCGCGCACCTCATACAGTCCATAACTTTGTGGAAAACAACCACAAGTTATGGACTTTTCTTTTTCCGACCTCAATTTTAACTCCGTCGAGACGCTGCTGGGCTATCAGGCCCGCGCCGCGTTTACCGTTAACTCCGCGTCAGTGTTCCGTGAAGACGTGGATATTGTGCCGACTATCGTAGACGATACCCTTTCCTATATCCCGTGGGGCGGCGACAGCGTGGAACCCACCCTGATGAAGTATTCGACTTACCCGTGCGTTTAAGTCTTTTTTTTTGTCTTTTCGGAACGCATTGCGGGTCCATAACTTTGTAGCAAAAACTACAATGTTATGGACTCGCTTAATTTTAACTCGGTCGAAACGCTACCGAACCTATCGGCTCGGGCGGCGTTTCAAGTGAACTCGTCAGCGGTCTTCAAAGAAGACGTTGACATCGTGCCGGTCATCATCGACGACACGCTTTCTTATGTGCCGTGGGGAGGCGACAACAATATGCCGTTCGACATATTGAAGCTCATCGAGGACGATGAGACGCTCTCCACGTGCCAGATGTTTAATGCTGAAGTCTGTTTCGGCAGCGGTCTCCGCTACGACACTTGTCTTGCTACCGCAGCCGTCAAGAGCGAAGTCGAGGACTTCTTTCTTGACAACGACATCGCCTCATACTATCTCGGCGTATGTCAGGACTTCAAGCATTTTGGCTTTGCCGTGAGTGTGATTATACTTTCTCGCGACGGCACTAAAATCGTGCGTCTGCTACGCAAAGAGGCTTGTTATTGCCGCTTCGCTCCTGCCGGAAAGGACGGCAGAATAACTCGCTTGCTCTATGCGAACTGGAGA
>SFVH01000034.1 GCA_004561555.1 bacterium | reverse complement strand
GTCAGTGTGCCAGTGTGACCGTGAAGATACTGGGCTTCGCCTTGGAAGCCATAGAACCGATGTGCATACTGCAAATCGAAAGTCGTGATACTTCTCATACTTTTTACTTTTTAGAGTTTAACTTTGGGTTATTTATCGTTATCTGCACCTGTATTCGGCTAATGTCAACCGATGCAAAATTCTTTTCTTTCAAATACTGTCGTATCAATTCCGTAAGCCCTTCATCCATATAATCCAAGATGCTCTTTCCCTCTAATATGTGGTGATGCTCTTTCACGGTAATGTCATAATAGCTTTTCCCCACTTCGGGATGGAACACAAGTGATAACAGATTAGCCTTGCAAAACGAATCAAGAATACGATAGATGGTTGAGATGGTTATCTCATTATCTTTGGATTGAACACTCTTGATTATTTCATCAATGGTAGCATGACGCAATTCCATCATAACCTCATAAACCACTTTACGTTGCGGAGTGATTTTTAGGCCTGCGTTCTTTATAATCTCCGTACTTTCCATTCTTCTCGTATTTTGATGCTGCTAAGTTAATGATAATATTTCGCATTTGCAATTTTTTATCAACAAAATTTCTGCTTTTTGAAGAATAAAGCCGCATCACCTATTTAATGAGCATAAATAAGCATATTTAGACATACAAAATACTCCAGGTTGAATATGGCATCATTGTCAGATGTCAGTCCAGCATGGTGTTCGCCAGCGGCAATGCTGCTTGCAAATGATAGAGATGGCAGTCTAATCATTTTTGTCACCGAGTTTGTAGTTGTTGTACTTTGTCTTTTCGAGAATGCCCTCTTTTATCATGAAATTGATGTATTTCTTTGCCGTACCCTCTTCGCAGTTCACCTCCTTGGCTATGAGGCTTGCCAGCACCCCGAAAGTATAGGCATCTTTGTTCTTGAAGATCATAGAGGCCGCGTTTTGCAGTCAATGTTGAGACAGCCAGCGACAAAACGGAAGCAGTCACCGGAGATGTCACCGCCATGTATTTGTACAGATAGGTCTGCTTCTCGTGGGAGAAAAAGAAGTTGCAGGAAGGCTTGGTATCATGATACTCGGGATTCAGGAAGTTCTTGTGAGTTTTCACACTGAATTTCAGCATGAAAGCCTTATTTATTAGCTTATTTTTTGCCTGTTGAAACTATAAAAAGAGACTGCCTAAACTTGTTAGACAGTCTCTTTATTGTCAGTTTCTAAAGGCCCAATTAATCAGCCATTTCAGCAGCACGCTTGATGCGAGCGGCATCTTCAGCGGCTTCAGCCTCGAGGCGTTCATCAAGACTCTTGTCGATATACTCGAAATCTTCCTTGCTACCCACAAGCAATGAGTTGTATTCGCGCAAACCGGTACCTGCCGGGATAAGGTGACCGCAAATCACGTTCTCCTTCATACCTTCGAGGTAGTCGGTCTTACCGTTGATAGCAGCTTCGTTGAGCACCTTGGTTGTTTCCTGGAATGATGCGGCACTCATAAAGCTTGAAGTCTGCAATGCGGCGCGCGTGATACCTTGGAGCATCTGGTCGGAAGTTGCCGGCACGGCATCTCTCACTTGCACAAGCTTCAAGTCCTTACGCTTAAGGGCAGAATTCTCGTCGCGGAGCTTGCGAGCGGTGATAATCTGACCAGGTTGCAAATTTTGCGAATCGCCGGCATCAGTAACCACTTTTTTGCCCCAAATACGGTCATTCTCGTCCATAAAGTCGCGTTTATCGACGATTTGCTGCTCGAGGAATCGAGTGTCGCCCGGGTCAAGGATTTCCACCTTGCGCATCATTTGACGCACGATAACTTCAAAGTGCTTGTCGTTGATTTTCACGCCTTGCATACGGTATACGTCTTGCACTTCGTTGACAATATATTCTTGCACTGCAGTCGGACCCTTGATGTTAAGGATATCACTCGGAGTGACAGCGCCATCAGAAAGAGGAGTACCGGCGCGAACGAAGTCGTTTTCCTGCACAAGGATTTGCTTCGACAGCGGCACGAGGTATTTCACTTCTTCGCCAATCTTCGACTTCACGGAGATTTCACGATTACCGCGTTTAACCTTACCGAATGTCACCTCGCCGTCGATAGCCGACACGATGGCGGGATTTGACGGGTTGCGAGCTTCAAAGAGTTCGGTGACACGAGGAAGACCACCGGTGATGTCACCGGCATTACCGGAGGCACGCGGAGTTTTGATAAACACTTGACCTGCCTTGACCTCGTCGCCGTCTTCCACCATAAGGTGAGCATTTACGGGGAGAGAGTAAGTCTTAATTACTTCACCATTTTCATCCACGATTTGAGCTTCGGGCACTTTCGTGCGGTCTTTCGACTCAGTGATAATCTTCTCGTGGAGGCCGGAGTTTTCATCGCTTTCCTTGCGATATGTAACACCTTCAATTACGTTGACAAATTTGATATGACCTGACACTTCAGTGACGAGCACAGCGTTGAACGGGTCCCATTCACAAATTACGTCGCCTTTCTTGATGCTATCGCCGGGCTTGAAGTAGAGTTTCGAACCATAAGGGATGTTGGTGTTAGTAAGCACCATACCGGTATTTGCATCGATGATGCGCATTTCCGCCATACGACCTACCACCACTTCGCAGTCATCGGCTTTCACCGTGCGAAGCTCGTCTATTTCAAGGATACCGTCATAGCGAGATGTAACAGAAGAAACGGCTGCAATATTTGAAGCCACACCACCGACGTGGAAAGTACGGAGGGTCAACTGCGTACCCGGCTCACCAATAGATTGAGCTGCAATCACGCCGACAGCTTCACCTTTCTGCACCATACGATGAGTTGCGAGGTTACGACCGTAACATTTAGCACAAACACCCTTCTTAGCCTCGCAAGTGAGCACCGAACGGATTTCTACTTGCTCAATGGGTGAATTTTCGATGCGTTCGGCAGCGGCATCGTTGATTTCTTCACCGCTTGCCACAATCACCTCCCCTGTTTGTGGGTCAACGATATCATGCACTGAGACACGTCCGAGGATACGTTCGCCGAGCGAAGCCACAACGTCTTCGTTGTTTTTAAGCTCGGTGCAAACCAAGCCACGGAGTGTGCCGCAATCTTCTTCGGTGATAATCACGTCGTGTGCCACATCGACAAGACGACGAGTAAGATAACCTGCGTCGGCGGTTTTCAATGCGGTATCGGCAAGACCCTTACGAGCACCGTGGGTTGAGATAAAGTATTCCAACACCGAAAGGCCTTCTTTAAAGTTTGCCAAAATCGGGTTTTCGATGATTTGACCGCCTTCGGCACCACTCTTTTGAGGCTTTGCCATAAGACCACGCATACCGGCAAGCTGACGAATCTGGTCTTTCGAACCACGAGCACCGGAATCGAGCATCATGAAAATCGGGTTAAAGCCTTGGTTGGCTGCCGAAATTTGCTTCATCAAAGTGCTGGTCAACTTCGAGTTGACGTGTGTCCAAATATCAATGATTTGATTGTAGCGTTCGTTGTTGGTGATGAAACCCATATTGTAGTTAGCCATCACTTCTTCCACTTGCTCGTAACCTTCCTTCACATACTCAGCCTTTTCTTCGGGCACAAGCACGTCACCGAGGTTAAACGACAAGCCGCCCTTGAATGCCATATAGTAACCGAGGTTTTTGATGTCATCCAAGAATTTAGCGGAGCGAACCACACCGCAACGCTTGATAACGGCGCCGATGATGTCGCGGAGGGACTTCTTAGAGATGAGGGTGTTAACATACCCCATTTCTTCGGGCACATACTGGTTGAAGAGCATACGACCCACAGATGTTTCTTTCACCATCTTTTTCACCACATTTCCATTTTCATCGAGGTCGTCGACCACTACTGAAACGATGGCATGGAGAGTGACCTTGCCTTCATTGTAGGCGATTTCAGCTTCTTCAGGACCATAGAACACGAGACCTTCGCCCTTGTCGCCGGAGCGGAGCTTGGTGATGTAGTACAGACCGAGCACCATGTCTTGAGAAGGCACGGTGATAGGCGCACCGTTGGCAGGGTTCAAGATGTTGTGCGCACCGAGCATCAAGAGTTGAGCTTCGAGCACGGCTTCGTTGCCCAAAGGCAAGTGGACTGCCATCTGGTCGCCGTCGAAGTCGGCGTTGAATGCCGTACAAGCCAACGGGTGGAGTTGGATAGCCTTTCCTTCAATCATTCGAGGTTGGAACGCTTGAATACCGAGACGGTGAAGTGTCGGTGCACGGTTGAGCAACACCGGATGACCTTTCATCACATATTCAAGGATATCCCACACGATAGGCTCTTTGCGGTCGACAATTCGCTTCGCACTTTTCACGGTTTTCACGATGCCTCGCTCAATGAGCTTACGAATGATAAACGGCTTATATAATTCGGCTGCCATATCTTTAGGCAAACCACATTCATGCATTTTAAGTTCCGGGCCAACCACAATTACCGAACGTGCAGAATAGTCGACACGCTTACCGAGAAGGTTTTGACGGAAACGTCCTTGCTTACCTTTAAGGCTATCGGAGAGTGACTTCAACGGGCGGTTGCTTTCGGTCTTCACTACCGACGACTTGCGAGAGTTGTCGAGCAACGAATCTACAGCTTCTTGAAGCATACGCTTCTCGTTGCGGAGTATCACTTCCGGCGCTTTGATTTCGACAAGGCGCTTCAAGCGGTTGTTACGGATAATCACACGACGATAAAGGTCGTTGAGGTCGCTGGTGGCAAATCGACCACCATCGAGAGGCACGAGCGGACGGAGCTCCGGCGGAGTGACGGGAATCACTTGCAAAATCATCCATTCGGGTTTGTTACGACCCTTGCTTGCACGGAACGATTCCACCACTTGTAATCGCTTGAGCGACTCAGTCTTGCGCTGTTGCGAAGAGTCGCTGTCGGCGCGGTGGCGCAACTCATAGCTGAGGCTATCGAGGTCGATATCTTTGAGGAGGTCGAGGATTGCCTCGGCACCCATCTTGCAGATAAACTTGTTGGGGTCGCTATCCTCAAGCATTGAGTTTTCGCGAGGGAGTTTATCCATGATGTCAAGATATTCGTCTTCGGTGAGAAGGTCGAGACGTTCGAGCGACTCCATACCTTCGATTTCCTTAGCGGCACCCGGTTGGATTACAATATAACGTTCGTAGTAGATTACAGCATCGAGCTTCTTTGAGGGCAAGCCGAGAAGATATCCGATTTTGTTGGGCAACGAACGGAAATACCAAATGTGAGCCACAGGCACAACCAAAGAGATATGACCGGTGCGTTCGCGACGCACTTTCTTTTCAGTCACCTCTACACCGCAACGGTCGCAGACGATGCCTTTGTAACGGATGCGCTTATACTTACCGCAATGACACTCGTAGTCCTTAACCGGGCCGAAAATGCGCTCGCAAAACAATCCGTCGCGTTCCGGCTTATAAGTACGGTAGTTAATCGTCTCGGGCTTGAGCACCTCACCGTAAGATTTCTTGAGGATTTCTTCCGGCGAAGCAAGTCCGATGGTGATTTTCGTAAAGTTGGTTTTTGCTCTATTATCTTTATTGTATGCCATATTCTTTGTCTGTTTTATTCCAAGTTAATGCTAAGTCCCAGACCACGCAATTCATGCAAAAGCACGTTTAATGATTCCGGCATACCCGGAGTAGGCATCGGTTCGCCCTTAACGATTGCTTCGTAAGCTTTGCTACGTCCCACAACATCGTCACTCTTGATGGTGAGGATTTCTTGAAGCACATGCGAAGCGCCGAAAGCTTCGAGTGCCCAAACTTCCATTTCACCGAAACGCTGACCACCGAATTGAGCCTTACCGCCGAGCGGTTGTTGAGTGATGAGCGAGTACGGACCAATCGAACGAGCATGCATCTTGTCTTCAACCATGTGACCGAGTTTGAGCATATAAATTACACCCACAGTAGCCGGCTGGTCAAAGCGTTCACCGGTGCCGCCATCATAGAGGTAGGTCTTACCATAACGAGGCACACCTGCCTTATCAGTCCAATTGTTGAGGTCGTCGAGGCTGGCTCCGTCGAAAATCGGAGTGGCAAATTTCTCGCCGAGTTCGCGACCTGCCCAACCGAGCACGGTCTCAAAAATCTGACCGAGGTTCATACGCGAAGGCACACCGAGCGGGTTAAGTACGATATCCACGGGGGTACCATCCGACAAGAACGGCATATCTTCCTGACGCACAACACGCGACACAATACCCTTGTTACCGTGACGACCTGCCATCTTATCACCCACGCCAATCTTACGCTTTTTAGCCACATAAACCTTGGCAAGCTGCATAATGCCCGAAGGAAGTTCGTCGCCGATAGAGACGTCAAACTTGCGACGACGCAACTCGGCATCAATTTCTTTCGACTTGCGGAGATAGTTCACGATAGTGTCGTGAATCATCTGATTTTTATGAGCGTCGGTAGTCCATTTGGTCAAGCCGATAGTGTCATATTCTTCAATACCCTTGAGATACTCGGCTGTAAATTTCTCACCCTTAGGAATGATTTCCGTGCCTAAGAAGTCTTTTACGCCTTGCGACACCTTACCCTCGGTGAGAGTGATAAGTTTCTCAATGAGGCGAGCCTTAAGTTCTGCTTGACGCAATTCAAACTCCTCGTCAATCTTTTGAAGCACAGCATTAGCTGCTTTACCTTTTTTCTTGACAGCCTTCGAATAAAGGTTGGTTTTGATAATCACACCTTTCAACGACGGCGATGCCTTCAACGAAGCATCTTTCACATCGCCGGCCTTGTCGCCGAAGATAGCGCGCAAAAGCTTTTCTTCAGGAGTGGGGTCGCTTTCGCCCTTAGGAGTAATTTTACCGATAAGGATATCACCCGGCACAACATGCGCACCCACACGGATTATACCACGTTCGTCAAGGTCCTTAGTAGCATCTTCGCTGACGTTAGGAATGTCGCTTGTAAGCTCTTCCATGCCTCGCTTGGTCTCGCGCACTTCAAGCGAATACTCGCTCACATGGACAGAGGTGAGGATATCTTCGCGCACCATACGCTCGTTGAGCACGATAGCATCCTCATAGTTGTAACCCTTCCACGGCATGAATGCCACTTTAAGGTTGCGACCGAGGGCGAGCTCGCCGTTTTCGGTGGCATAACCTTCGGTAAGAATCATACCCTTTTCCACACGCTGACCTTTCTTGCATATCGGACGCAAGTCGATAGTGGTGCTTTGGTTAGTCATGCGGAATTTCGGGATGTTATATTCTTTTACGGAATCCTCGAAGTTTACAAATTCTTCATCTTCTGTGCGGTCGTAACGGATACGTATTACACTTGCATCGACAAACTCGATAACGCCGGCGCCTTCAGCCATAATTTGTGTGCGAGAGTCGTGAGCAAGTTGCTTCTCGATGCCGGTACCCACAATAGGAGCTTCGCTGCGAAGCAAAGGCACAGCCTGGCGCATCATGTTAGAACCCATCAACGCACGGTTGGCGTCGTCGTGCTCCAAGAACGGGATGAGAGATGCTGCAATCGAAGCAATCTGCATAGGCGACACGTCCATAAGTTGCACTTCTTCAGGAGCAACCACAGGGAAGTCGGCGTCCAAACGAGCCTTTACCTTATTGCGGATAAATGTACCGTCGTCGTTGAGCGGAGCATTACCCTGGGCAATGATTTGACCCTCCTCAATTTCTGCAGTAAGGTAAGTGACATTGTCATTGTTAAGGTCGACTTTCGAATTTTCCACCTTACGATAAGGTGTTTCAATAAATCCGAGGTTATTGATTTTTGCATACACACAAAGCGACGAAATAAGACCGATATTAGGACCTTCAGGCGTTTCAATCGGGCAAAGACGTCCGTAGTGAGTGTAGTGCACGTCACGCACCTCAAATCCGGCACGGTCACGCGACAAACCACCGGGGCCGAGAGCCGACATACGGCGCTTGTGAGTGATTTCGGCAAGCGGATTGGTTTGGTCCATAAATTGCGACAACGCATTAGTGCCGAAGAACGTATTAATCACCGAAGAAATAGTCTTGGCATTAATAAGGTCAATCGGAGTAAACACTTCATTGTCGCGTACATTCATGCGCTCACGTATGGTGCGTGCCATACGAGCCAAACCTACACCAAACTGATTATAAAGTTGCTCGCCGACAGTACGCACGCGACGATTAGAGAGGTGGTCGATATCGTCGACGTCACTCTTGGAGTTAATCAGCTCAATGAGATATTTAATAATTGCAATGATGTCCTCTTTAGTGAGCACTTTCACTTCTTCAGGCACATCAAGAGAAAGCTTTTTATTGATACGATAACGTCCTACATCGCCGAGGTCGTAACGCTTTTCTGAGAAGAAAAGGTTGGTAATCACCTCGCGTGCACTTGCATCATCGGGTGGCTCAGCGTTGCGGAGTTGTCGGTAGATGTAGTGGATAGCTTCCTTCTCGGAGTTGCTGGTGTCTTTTTGGAGAGTGTTGAAAATGATGGTATAATCGCTCATATCAACATCTTCCTTGTGGAGAAGAATAGTTTGCAATCCGGAGTCAAGAATATCTTGAATATGCTCTTCTTCGAGGACGGTTTCGCGGTCAATTACCACATCATTACGTTCGATACTAACCACCTCGCCGGTATCCTCATCAACAAAGTCTTCCACCCATGTCTTGAGCACACGAGCAGCCAACTTTCTACCTACAGCTTTCTTCAGGTTCGTCTTGTTAACTTTAATTTCTTCAGCAAGACCAAAAATTTCAATAATATCCTTATCAGAATCCAAACCGATAGCACGCAACAATGTAGTGACCGGAAGTTTCTTCTTACGGTCGATATAAGCATACATCACATTGTTGATGTCAGTGGCGAACTCTATCCACGAGCCACGGAACGGAATGATACGCGCCGAATATAATTTTGTACCATTAGCGTGTGTGCTTTGTCCGAAAAACACACCAGGCGAACGGTGCAACTGCGAAACGACAACGCGTTCGGCACCATTAATCACAAACGTACCCTTCTCGGTCATATAAGGAATAGGTCCGAGATAAACGTCTTGTATTACAGTGTCGAAGTCCTCATGGTCCGGATCCGTACAATAGAGTTTTAATTTAGCCTTTAAAGGCACGCTATATGTCAATCCGCGCTCCAAGCACTCCTCAATAGTGTAACGGGGCGGGTCAATATAATAGTCTAAGAATTCGAGCACAAAGTTATTCCTTGTGTCGGCAATTGGGAAATTTTCCGCAAACACCTTAAACAATCCCTCATTTTTTCGCTTCTCCAGCGGAGTGTCGAGTTGCAAAAAGTCGTGAAACGACTTAAGCTGAATCTCGAGGAAGTCGGGGAATGGTAACGGATTCTTTACGGATGCGAAATTTACGCGTGGTTGTACTGTTGAAACTGACATAAAATAATTGATAATATGAACCCGAAATTGAAAATAACACAAAAAGGTTAAGAATCGACTTAACAGGGGATTCTTAACCTAATTACCCTAAAACAGGTAATATTATTTAAGTTCAACTTCAGCGCCTGCTTCTTCGAGAGCTTTCTTAAGAGCTTCAGCTTGAGCCTTGTCAACGCCTTCTTTGATAGTGCTAGGAGCACCGTCAACCAAGTCCTTTGCTTCTTTCAAGCCGAGACCGCAAGCTTCCTTAACAGCCTTAACTACTTGAAGTTTAGAAGCACCTGCGCTCTTCAATACTACGTCGAAAGAAGTCTTTTCTTCCTCAGCAGCAGCACCACCGGCAGCAGGGCCAGCAGCAACAGCTACAGCTGCAGCAGCAGGTTCAATACCATATTCGTCTTTCAAAATTTGAGCAAGTTCGTTTACTTCTTTTACTGAGAGGTTAACTAATTGTTCTGCAAAAGCTTTTAAATCTGCCATTTTTGTATAAGTTTTTGTTGTTATTTTTTTTAATTTTATTTGTTAGAGAGGGTTTCAAGGATGCCATGCAACTTGTGTCCTGATGATTGAAGAGCGGAAACAACGTTCTTGGCAGGTGATTGAAGCAATGCCACAACCTCTGCGATGAGTTCGTTCTTGCTCTTGATGCTTGCAAGGGTGTCAAGTTGATTAGCGCCCATATAGACGGTTTCTTCAACATAAGCAGCCTTAAGCAAAGGCAACTCACATCCGGTCTTGTTGAAAGCCTTGATTGTTTTTGCAGGTGCATTGCCCACGTTAGAGAAAAGCACTGCAGTAGTGCCGGCAAGCGCCGGGTAGATTTCAGAATAATCAGCTTCTTTAGCCTCGAGAGCTTTGTGAAGAAGAGTATTCTTTACCACCATCATTTTAATATCAGCCTTAAAGCAAGCGCGACGGAAGTTGCTCGTTTGCTCGGCATTCATACCGGTGGTGTCGGCCAGATAAAAACAGGTGTACTCGTCAAGAGTAGCGCCGATTTTCTCAATAATTAATGCTTTATCTTCCTTTCTCATGATTCTTCAATTCAAATTTCGTTACACATCAAGTGATTTCGTATCGATCTTCAGACCGGAGCTCATTGTACTCGAAAGATAAATGCTCTTCAGGTAAGTGCCTTTCGCTGTTGCCGGTTTGAGCTTAATCAATGTGTTGATAAACTCGCGAGCATTGTCTGCCATTTGGTCAACGGTGAAAGATACCTTGCCGATAGAAGCGTGCACGATACCGTTCTTATCTACTTTGAAGTCAATCTTACCTTGTTTTACCTCTTTCACTGCTTTAGCAACATCGGGAGTTACAGTGCCACTCTTAGGGTTAGGCATCAATCCACGAGGACCAAGCACACGACCAAGAGCACCGATTTTACCCATGATTGCAGGTTGAGTGATAATTACATCAACGTCAGTCCAGCCGCCTTTGATTTTCTCAATATATTCGTCAAGACCTACGTAGTCAGCTCCAGCTTCTTTAGCAGCTGCTGCATCGGCTTCACCTGCTACAAGAACCAAGACACGCACTTGCTTGCCCGTGCCGTGAGGCAACGAAACAACGCCACGTACCATTTGGTTTGCCTTGCGAGGATCCACACCAAGACGTACATCGATATCAAATGAAGCGTCGAACTTAGTGAAAGTGATTTCCTTAATCTTTTCGGCAGCTTCCTTCAGTGTGTAAATCTTCCCAGCTTCAATCTTCTCTAAAGCCAACTTTTGATTTTTTGTCAGTTTACCCATGTCAATTGAAGTTTTTAATTGTTTTCAGGGAAAGATCCCTTAACAGTGATACCCATACTTCTCGCTGTACCAGCGACCATTTTCATAGCTGAATCTACAGTAAAACAGTTCAAATCCGGCATTTTGTCTTCAGCAATAGTCTTTACCTGCTCCCAAGTAATCTCAGCAACCTTGTTACGGTTAGGTTGAGCAGAGCCGCTCTTCTTCTTAGCCACCTCGAGCAACTGAACTGCCACAGGAGGAGTCTTAACAACGAAGTCAAAGCTCTTGTCGGTGTAGTAAGTGATTACCACCGGAAGAACCTTACCGGCCTTGTCTTGAGTGCGGGCATTGAATTGCTTGCAAAATTCCATGATGTTAATACCCTTAGAACCCAAAGCAGGGCCTACAGGGGGTGATGGATTTGCCGCACCACCTTTAATCTGCAATTTGATCTGTCCAGCAATTTCTTTAGCCATTTCTAATTTTGATTTTGATAAGTTAAATTATCTCGCAAACAAACTTACGCGTAACCTTAAGTTTATTCACGCTCTACTTGCGAATTTTCCAACTCTACGGGAGTTTTGCGACCGAATATGCTTACCATCACTTTAAGCTTCTTCTTGTCTTTATTAACCTCCTCGATAGTACCATTCATACCGGTAAACGGACCATAATTAACCTTAACGGTCTCACCGACTACAAACTCAACCAAATCGCTTTCGGCTAACTCTTGAAGCTCATCGGCAATGCCAAGCATACGCTTAACTTCCCACGGACGTAACGGCTCCGGACGTTTTGCCTCAGAACCGCGGCCGCCACCAAGGAAATCAATCACATTCGTCGTGTTGCGAAGAATGTGTGGCACATCTCCAATCAATTCAGCTTCCACAAAAACATAGCCGGAATACAAAGTGCGCTCTTTCATCACCTTCTTTCCCGACTTTGTGGTAGAATAAATCTTCTCTGTAGGAATAAGCACCTGCGAAACGTAGTCGCCGAGAGAGGTGTTTTTTATTTGGGCATCAAGCAATTCCTTAACCTTAGCCTCTTTACCTGATATGGCGCGAAGCACATACCACTCCTTTTTACCTCCACTCATAGCTACTACTTATTAAGTCCGTAGATGAATTGCATTACAAAGTTGATTACCTCGTCAACACCCCATATTACCAATGAAAGAATGATGGAAGCTACCAATACAATCATTGCGCTGTTGACAAGCTGCTTTCTAGTTGGCCAAGACACCTTATAAACCAATTCGCTATAAGACTCTTGGATATCCGCAAATAGTTTATTAAATACTTTCATTTTCTTAATCGTTAGCACAGGACGAGAGGCTCGAACTCCCGACACCCGGTTTTGGAGACCGGTGCTCTACCAACTGAGCTAGTCCTGTATATAAGAGCCGACCTCCGAAGCGATCGGCTCATAAATGTTATCGTTGTCTAATACCCGAAGTATTATTCAAGGATTTCAGTGATTTGACCTGAACCTACGGTACGACCACCTTCGCGACGGATGTAGAATTGAGGACGATAGTGGTTGTGGAACGGAGTGTGACGACCACCTTCTTCTTTCTTCAAGATATAAACTTGAGCCTTGAATTCGTCGTGAGGTTTCACTTGTCCCGGGTGGCAGATTACCATACCACGCTTGATTTCATTCTTGTCAATACCACGGAGGAGAAGACCAACGTTGTCACCTGCTTCACCGAGGTCAAGAATCTTACGGAACATTTCAACACCGGTAACAACCGACTTCTTGTCAGCACCAAGACCAAGGATTTGAACTTCGTCACCAACCTTAACAACACCTGCCTCGATACGGCCGGTAGCTACAGTACCACGACCGGTGATTGAGAATACGTCTTCAACAGGCATCAAGAAAGGTTTGTCGATGTCGCGCGGAGGAAGCGGAATCCAAGTGTCAACAGCATCCATAAGCTCCATCACTTTCTCTTCCCATTTCGGTTCGCCGTTCAAAGCGCCGAGAGCAGAGCCACGGATGATAGGAGTGTTGTCACCATCATATTCGTAAGAAGCGAGGAGGTCACGCATTTCCATCTCAACGAGCTCAAGCATTTCCTCATCGTCAACCATATCACACTTGTTCAAGAACACAACCAAACGAGGAACGTTTACTTGGCGAGCCAAGAGGATGTGCTCACGAGTTTGAGGCATAGGACCATCAGTAGCAGCAACTACGATGATAGCACCGTCCATTTGAGCAGCACCGGTAACCATGTTCTTTACATAGTCGGCGTGGCCCGGACAGTCAACGTGTGCGTAGTGACGGTTTGCAGTTTCGTATTCAACGTGTGAAGTGTTGATTGTGATACCACGTTCTTTTTCTTCCGGAGCATTGTCGATAGAGTCGAACGAACGAAGCTCAGAAAGACCCTTCTTTGCCAATACTGTAGTAATAGCAGCGGTCAAAGTAGTCTTACCGTGGTCAACGTGACCAATAGTACCGATGTTAACATGCGGTTTGGTTCTCTCAAATTTCTCTTTTGCCATAACTTTATGTTTTTATTTATGTTTGACTGATTTCTGATATTTTTCCTAATCCTTGAGCCGATGGCGGGATTTGAACCCGCGACCTCTTCCTTACCAAGGAAGTGCTCTACCCCTGAGCTACATAGGCATAATTTAGAGCGGAAGACGAGGCTCAAACTCGCGACCCTCAGCTTGGAAGGCTGATGCTCTATCAACTGAGCTACTTCCGCAAATTGTGGGCGAAGATGGATTCGAACCACCGAAGGTAAAAACCAGCAGATTTACAGTCTGCCCCATTTGGCCACTCTGGTATTCGCCCTTTTGAGCCTCTTGTCGGATTCGAACCAACGACCCCGAGATTACAAATCACGTGCTCTGGCCAACTGAGCTAAAGAGGCATTTCACATTCCCAACACAAGTCGGAAAGCGACTGCAAAGTTAGGCAAAATATTTTATCCCCCAAATATTTTCCAACTATTTTTCGCAAAAAACTTCATTTTTTTTGAACGACTATAGCTAAATCGCTAATAATCAGCAGTAATACGAATCAAATAAGTTTGTGTTAATTTTTTTCACAATTATTACCGTTTCCACGAAATTAAGTCGGACGCCCACAAAAGCTGAGCGTCCGACTCACTATGCTTTAATCATTACTTTTTATCTTTGAGTTTTACGAGCTGACGGTCTAAAGCATCGATAGCGAGGTCAACAGCTTCTTCAAACGTGTCGGCTACTTTTGAAGCAAACAAATCTTCTATTCCCGGCACGCCCAACTTGATAGCCGCCTCCTTATTCATTGCCGTTTCGGGTTTTACCACTTTCAAAGTTACATCAAACGACGCAATCTTTTCGTTTCTACGTGCAAGCTTCTGCGCTTTTTTGTTGATGAATTCTTCCAATTTTGCAGTTGCATCGAAATGGATGGATTTAATTTTAATTTCCATATTACCCTCCTTTTTTTAAGGCTCTTGGATGAGCATGTTTATAATTCTGTTTCAATTCGCTATATGTGATATGAGTGTAGATTTGCGTTGTAGCAATCGACTCATGTCCCAATAATTCTTTCACCGAGTTTATTCCGGCTCCGTTGTTAAGCATTGCGGAAGCATAAGAATGGCGAAGCACGTGAGGCGAACGTTTGCCCGAAGTGACCGAAGAAAGGTTTCTTGTGACAATCCTATATAAAAGTCCGGGGTATGCCGGCATTCCCTTTTCTGTCAATATAAAAGTGTCTTCTCCGTTTGCCACCTTAGCACGCAAAGGTCGATAAATATCTATCAGCCGTTTCAACTCGCCACAAAACGGGATTATCCTATCCTTATTACGCTTTCCATGCACTTTTAGTTCACCCCTTTCCACATCGATATCGTAATCTTTGAGTGAAAGCATCTCGGCTCGGCGCATCCCGGTCTCATAAAACATTGCCACAACGAGTTTATTGCGAACAGCCACAAAATCGCTTTCATCAATATCCTCGTCAAGGACGACATCCATGCGTCGAGGCACAACATATTCCGGCAGATGCTTGGGTATTTTTGCCAACGGCACATCCGCCACCGGACTCACCTTCACTCCCCCCCTATCGTGAAGGAAGCGGTAAAATGCTCGCAAGGATTGAAGTTTGCGCCTGATGCTGCTCACAGCAAACCCCTTCTGCGAAAGGTGATGCACCCACATACGCACATCGTCGGTCGTAACAAGCGCCGGGTCAATATCATCACCTTCTGAAGCAAGGAAAAGTGCGAATTGCGAAAGGTCTTCCTCATAAGACAAAACGGTATGAGCTGAATAATTCAACTCACACCGTATATATTTTAGAAAACTTTCTTTCTGCTTTAACATAGCGCATGCTTTTCTATACGCTACGAATTTAAGCAATAGTTTTCAGATTTGCAAATTTTCAAGCGATTTATTCTTCTTCGCAACGAAGTTTTTGCACGTAGATAGCCTTCATCATTTTCTTGCGATTTGCTACTGAGGGCTTTTCAAATGCTTGACGGGCACGCAATTCTTTTACGATACCGGTCTTTTCATATTTTCTTTTAAATTTTTTGAGGGCTTTTTCGATGTTTTCACCTTCTTTTACTTGTACGATAATCATTTTTGTATTGTTTTATTAGTTTATTCAAAATAATTGTTGTGGTCGACGCTACAAAATCAATGCTCCGAAGATGCGTCGACTCTTCGAAGCGTGAAGCAGTATATGCTACACCTTATTATAATATGTCGGTTATTCTTCTTTCTTGATAGGGAGTAAAAAAACACGACCTCCTTTCAATTTTTGCGGTGCAAAATTACTAAATTATTCGTCAACAGCAAAATTTTCCGCTCAAAATCGGTAAAAATTTCATAATTCGGAAAATCAATTTGTTTTGCTCATTTTTATTGTAACAATCAAAGATTTTGGTTAAAATGCAGCGAATTGGTGCTGTGGCGTATTTTTTTTGAGCTGAGAAGGGAGCGGTGTGGCAAATTCTTAGTAATTTTACGGCAAATAGTAAATTTGCGCAATGAAGAAAGTATTAGTGACCGGTGCCGACGGATTTATCGGCTCTCACCTTGTGGAAGCTCTCCTTGCTGAGGGTTGTGAAGTGAAGGCTCTAAGTGTTTATAATTCATTTAATTACTGGGGCTGGCTCGAAGGCATGACTCATCCGGCATTGAGGGTGATTAACGGCGACGTGCGCGACCCCAACTTCTGCAGAGAGGCGGCACGCGGATGTGACACCATCTTCCATTTGGCAGCTCTCATCGCCATTCCTTACAGCTATGTGGCTCCAGACAGCTATGTAGACACCAATATTAAAGGTACGCTCAACATTTGCCAAGCGGCGCGAGATGCCGGGGTGGAACGACTGATAGTGACGTCGACTTCCGAAGTCTATGGCACGGCACAATATGTGCCCATCGACGAGAAGCATCCCAAGCAACCGCAATCGCCCTATTCTGCTACCAAAATCGGCGCTGATGCCATCGCTGAGAGTTTTTACAATGCTTTCGCACTACCGGTGGTAGTGGCTCGTCCGTTTAACACATATGGACCTCGTCAGTCGGCGAGAGCCATCATCCCTACTATTATCACTCAAATTGCCAACGGAGTAAGAGAAATCAAGGTGGGCGACTTGACGCCTACGCGCGACTTTAATTATGTGAAAGACACTTGTCGAGGATTTATTGCCCTGGCAAAAGCTGACGGTGTGGAAGGTCAAGAAATCAACATTTGCAGCAAGAGCGAGATTTCGATGGCTGACACCCTGAAGATGATAGCCTCGCTGATGGATGCCGACGTAAACTGGGTGGTTGACGAACAACGTTTGCGCCCGAAAAATTCCGAAGTGTTTCGCCTCTACGGCGACAACACCAAAATCACTACTCTCACGCCGTGGCGTCCGCAATATTCACTTGCCGAGGGTCTGAAAGAAACAATAGAATGGTTTTCTAATCGGGAAAATCTCAAAAAATACAAATTTGACATCTACAACCGATGAACACTGGCAACGAAATACGCGTGCTGATGCTCGGCGGTGCCAAGCGAGTGTCGTTGGCACGCTTGCTCAAGCAAGCCGCACACCGTCATGGCAAAGAAGTGAGCATCATAAGCTCGGAAATCCTACCAACAGTGCCAATAGCTTGTGAAGGCAAGGTGGTGGCGGGTCCGAAATGGAAGGATGACAATGTGGTGCAACGACTGAGTGCCACCATCGCTGAAGAGAAAGTAGATATCGTCTTGCCTTTTGTCGATGGTGCTATCGAGGTGTGTTCAAGGCTGAAAGTGCTTCATCCGGAGGTGTTTATCCCGGTGTCTGACTATGACGTTGCCCATGCGATGTATGACAAAGCGGAAGCGGCACGTCTCTTCACCACTCACGACATCAAGATTCCGGCAACCTATTCGCCCGACAATTATTGTCTGCCGGCAATTTTCAAGCCTCGCACCGGCTCGGCATCGGCAGGCATAATCGTTGCCAACACCGAAGCGGAGTTTGCCGCTATCACCGAAAAAGATGATTATCTAATCCAAGAATATATCCCACAGCGCGAAGAATACACGGTGGATTGCTATGTGTCTGCCATTAGCGGCGAGGTGCTGTGTGCGGTGCCACGGTTGCGACTTGCCACCACCGGCGGCGAGGTTAATCGCACCGTTACGCGCCGACTGCCGCAACTCATTACCGAGTCGAAACGCATCCTTAAACAGCTGAAATTCCGAGGTCCGATAACCCTTCAATTCATCCGCGACCTCAGCGACGACCGATTCCTCTTGATGGAGATTAATCCGCGTTTGGGAGGCGGTGTGGTTTGCTCTATTCTCGCCGGAGCCGACATTGCGGAGATGATAGTGCGCGAAAGCATGGGCATTGCTGCCGAGGCTGTCGACGATTGGAAAGATGGTGCGTTGATGGCTCGTTATTTTAGCGAAGTGATGTTTTTTAATCAATAGTTTTTTGTTATGCACACAATTATTATTGCCGAGGCAGGAGTAAACCACAACGGCAACTACGATATGGCGATACGAATGATTGACGAGGCTAAACGCGCCGGAGCCGACTATGTGAAGTTTCAGACAGCTAAGCCCGAACTCGTTATCTCCACTTTTGCACCCAAGGCGGAATATCAAAAACAAACCACCGGCGAAGCCGAAAGTCAGCTGGAGATGTGCAAGGCCATCCACCTGCCGCTCAATGCCTATGAGTCGCTGCAACGTCACTGCAACGAGGTGGGCATCGGCTTTATGAGCACCCCTTTCGACTTAGTGTCAATCGATGTGCTTCAGCCGCTAAAGATGGACTACTATAAAATACCGTCGGGTGAAATAACCAATTTGCCGTATCTCCGCAAAATTGCTTCGCTGAAGGCTAAAGTGATACTATCCACGGGGATGAGCCGCCTTGATGAAATCGATGATGCTATTAAAGTGCTTGAACACGGAGGAATGAAGCGCAACGACATTATCCTTCTGCACTGCAACACTCAATATCCCACGCCTATGAGCGACGTCAACCTGAGAGCTATGAGCGAATTGCGTGAGCATTTCGGTGTGGACACCGGTTATTCCGACCACACACAGGGCATCGAAGTGCCTATCGCAGCTGTGGCGCTCGGTGCCACCGTGATTGAAAAGCACTTTACCCTCGACAAGTCGCTCCCGGGACCCGACCACAAGGCATCGCTCGAACCCGACGAACTCGCCGCTATGGTGAGAGCCATTCGCAATATCGAGAAAGCGCTCGGCGACGGACACAAGCATGTGTCGCCTTCCGAACAACCGAACATTATTGTGGCTCGCAAGAGCATCGTTGCCGCAAGAGCAATTAAGAAAGGCGACATGCTAACAGAAGAAAACATCACCGTCAAGCGCCCGGGCAACGGCATCTCTCCTATGAGATGGGACGAGGTGCTCGGCACTACGGCTATTCGCGATTTCGCCTACGACGAACTTATCGAACTGTAATTAATACCCCATCAAATGGAGTATCGACGGAGTGAGGATGGCGGTGAAAATGCCATTGAGTGTTAAGCCCAAACTTGCAAACGCTCCGTAGCGGTCGCTCACGCAGATGGCGCGAGAGGTGCCTACCGCATGTGCCGCGGCGCCGAGAGCCAACCCTTGAGCCATCGGACTGTGTACTTTTGTGGTGCGCATCACGCTGAATCCTACGATGCCGCCAAAGATGCCCACGCTCACCACCACCGCTGCCGTCAACGAGGGGATGCCGCCAAGCGTAGAAGTTACTTCCATAGCTATAGGGGTAGTTACCGACTTAGCTGCCAGCGACATCACTATTTCGCGACTTGCCCCACAAACATCAGCCACAAGGACCACCGAGATGATGCCGGAGATGCAGCCCCCAAGTGCCGACAATATTATCGGCAACAGTTGTTTCTTTACCGTCGACAGCTGTTTGTAGAGGGGAATGGCAAGTGCCACCACTGCCGGCTTTAGCCAAAATTCAATGTATTTTCCATATTGATTATAGGTGTCGTAGGAGATATCGTTCATCGTGAGAAACACAATGATAAGGGCGATAGTGACCAAAATGGGATTAAACAGTGCAAACTGAGTGCGACGCTGTATAAGATAGGCGCTCTCATAGATTACAAAGGTTAGCGCCAACAAAAAATAGGGATTACTTATGAAGTCCATGCTGATATTTCCTTACAAGTTGATGTATCTGTCCGGTGACGATTATCACAACCACTGTGCTGACGACAGAGGCTGCTATTATGGGCAAAAGCTGTGCCTTAATGATATTGAGGTGAAGCATCAATGCCACACCCGGCGGGATAAAGAAAAAGCCGAGATTTTTCACAAGGAAGTTGGCTATGCCTTCCACTCGCCGCAAATTTATCCACTTCAACTGCAAGCATGCTGTCAGAAGCAGCATCCCGATGATGCTCGACGGCAGTTTGATGCCGGTGAGCCACACTATCAGCTCTCCTATGGCGAGAAAGCCGAAAATAATACCACATTGAATTACCATTTTTTCTTTTTTTTAAATAAATCTTTTTCATAATCTCAGCCCACTCCTCTCCCGGAATGGACTGAGTTTTTTTATTGTTTCAGTTCACTATCTACTTCCGACAATCACTTTGCAAACTGTATCTCCTGTTTTTACAAAATAGATGCCCGCGGGCAAAGCCACGGTGTTGTCGCCGGCAAGCATTAACTCGGCTACGATTTTTCCGCAAAGGTCACACACCATCGCCTTACCTGTGCCGCCGATGATGCGTAGCTCTCCATGTCCGCCCACCACCTTTGCTGTTTCTGCCGTTATGCTATCCACACTACCTTCGGTGGTAAAGTTATAAGTGACAAGCGACGAGCTGCCGGAAGCATAAATCGAGCGAATACCCACTGTGTGACTGCCGGCACTGATGTTGGCAAAATTATAGACGGGATTGGCTGTGCGCCCCACGATGTTGCCATCGAGGCTCACTTCATATTCTTCCACAAATCCCACATTTGCCGTAGCACTTTCTTTCGGGCCGATATAGAAGTCGTCGGCTTGTGCAAAGAAGGCATCATACGACACATAATGTAATGCTACATAGATTGTTTGTCCGTCGTAAGCACTGAGGTCGATGGCGTAAGTACACCAATAGTCCGACGGCGGGTTGATGCTATCTATCAAGGTAAAGTTGTCGGGATTTTTGTCGGTCGACACCATCACTTCAAAGCTCTCTTGATAAACCGACGTATATGCCTTCAGAGTGAAGCGACATTCATAGCCGCTGCGTGCAGTGATAGCGGGGCTGATGAGCCATTTGTCGGCTTGCGTCATCTGCGGAGAGAAGAATATCACACTCTTATCGCCTTCGGGAGCAATTACCGCCGGGTCGTATGGCGCCATAGCAGGAACGGTCTTGTAAGGATTAAACACCAATGGTGCTATGGCTGCCGGCTGCGTAGAGGTGCCACTACCGGGGAAGGTGACGATATTTTCAATTGAGCCCAAGGCTATCGGATAGACGGGCATCTTGTCGTTGTCGATGGTGGTCCATTCGCCGAAGCTACCGGTGGCGAAGTCGTCATAGGCTTCAAATCCGTCGCTCATGCCGAGGTCTTGATTCCATTTCACTACGGCATCATAACCCTCAGTGCCGGCTACGACGTCGACAGTGATATTAAACGGCTCATAGATTTTTTCCTTGAGAGCCACAGCTTCTTGCTTGTCGCCGTCTACTTTGAGGCGCAACGAGGGGACTTCATAGGCATCGGTTTCGAAGTCCACAAGATAATCGCCTTTTTCAAGATATGGCACTACCACTTTATCGTCGGCGACGATGGTGCTGAACGAATCGGTGGTGGCAATATCGGTAATCACCACATTTATGCCGTCGGCGCTCTTGCCGTTGTTGGTGCTCACATTTAATGTCACGGAGCAATAGTCAGACGCGTCGATGACAAGGTTGGTTTCTGCCATCTCACTTTCTGCCGCCAGATATTTGGCTTTAACGCCAAAAACATAGGTGCCGACGGTGAGGTCGTTGAAGGTATATTCGTAGCCATCGGTGGTGCCGCAATAATTGCCGTTGAGATACACTTCAAAATGTTCGTTGGGATTGGCTGCCGAGCGCAAGCCGCGCAACGATTTAGCGGTTGTAGCTTGGTAGGCATAATCTTCGGTACCCACATAGAAGTCGTCCACCATAAGCATAAATGCACCGCCGCGATTGGCTTCGCCGATATAGTGGATGCCGATTTTCACCGGCTGCCCTTCCCAGGCACTGAGGTCGTAGCTTTTCACACTCCACGACTCATAGCCCACACTCTCGTAGTTGCCCGCAGAGACAATAGTGAAATCGTTGGCAGTGGGATTGTCGAGGGTACTGATGCCCACCTCAAATTTCTCTTTATACACGTCGGCGGCTTTTGCCAGAAAGCGCACGATATTGTTGGCGGTGAGGGTTATCGTCGGGCTGATAAGCCAGTCGTTGTTGGCGGTACCGTCGGCGGTGCGTATAAATCCTGCATATTGCTGTCCGCTTGCCGGGCGAAGCACCGGGTAGTCGTACCACCACACCGGGTCGACTGCCAATGGGTTGATAATCTGCACATATTGCAAATTACCTCGGTTGGGATAGCTGCCGGTTAATGCGGCGGCGGCTTTCAAATCGCCGTCGATGCCACTCCACGGTCCGGGATTGATGGTGAAAGCGTCGTAGCTTTCAAAATCGTCATAAAACAAGGGGGCTTGTTTGTTCCACGTCAAGGTCACGGTTGCTTTACCGCTGAAAGGGTCGTGGCTCACCGAGGTCTGCAAAGCATAAGGTTTCGTCACTTCTTCTGTCAGTGTGTATGCCACCGTCATGTCTTTATCGGCATTAAACGTGGCGTCAATGGCGGTGAAACCTGCCTTTTCTATTTTTATGCGGTGATTTCCGGCATATACTTTGATGGCACACTTTCCTTCGGCGTTGAAGCGAGTTTCGCTCGATGGATAGGTGGCACTGTAGTCGCTTTGTATAAGGGTGAATTGCAAGCCGTCGGGGTTGAAGCCTTCCACCTGACTGTTAACACTGATAGTCAAATTGACATTGCGCGACTGCGAAGTGGCGTTTAGCCCGACACACATTACAAGCAAGAATAGATAAACCTTTAGAAACTTCATATTTAATACCTATATTGTAAGTTTTTATTCATTTTTAACGGCGCCAAAGTTACTAACTAATCACGACAATCGTCTACTTTTTATACTTTATTTAGATAATGACACGAAAAAAAATATGTATCTTCGCAATCTGAAATATATGTATAGATGGTAACAATTTTGTTTCACGACACGGTGTTTGGACCTATCCATAGCCGACGCCTCGGCGTTTCGCTCGGCATCAATCTTATGCCTAACGACGGAAAGGTTTGCTCCTTCGACTGTCTCTATTGCGAGGCGGGATACAATGCGCAAGGTGCCGGGACCGACGGTATAAGTTCGCGCTGCGAGGTGAGAGATTGCTTGGAAAAGAAGCTCCAAGCGATGCACGCCAACAACGAGCACCTTGATGTCATCACGTTTTCCGGCAATGGAGAGCCGACGCTTCATCCGGATTTTCTCGGGGTGGTGAACGATGTGATAGAGTTGCGCAACCGCTATTTTCCGGAGGTCAAAATCAGTGTTCTTTCAAATTCCACGCAAATTGACCGCCCGGATGTGGTGGAGGCTTTGAAAATGGTTGACAACAACATCCTCAAGCTGGATTCTGCCATCGAAACCACTATGCGCACCATCGACCGCCCGGCAAGCCGACATTTTACGGTGAAAAAAGTGGTGGAATGGCTTAAACAATTTGCCGGACAATGTGTTATCCAAACAATGATGACGCGCGGATGTCACGATGGGGTGGCGTTTGACAACACAACCGCCGAGGAGGTGGCTGCTCTCGCCGATGCTTACTGCGAAATCCGCCCGTTGGAAGTGATGCTCTATTCGCTCGACCGCCCTACCCCGGAGCAAAATATGGAGAAGGTTGAGCGCCAAGAGCTGGAGGCTATTGCTGAGGTGTTTCGAAGCCGCGGCATTAAAGTGCAAGTAAATTGATGATAATGAATGACATAATATATCCCCAACCGCTTCTGCCGGGCGACACCGTAGCTATCTTGTCGCCGGCGAGTGAGATACGCAACGACTATGTCGATGGGGCTGTGCTCACTCTCCGACAGAGGGGCTTCAATGTGATTGTGGAGCCTCACTGCAAGGGGTGTTGTGGCACGTTTTCAGGGCCGCTTGCCGACCGCATCGCCGACTTCTACTGCGCTGTGGTCGACCCAAAGGTGAAGGCTATCCTTTGCAGTCGCGGCGGCTATGGGGTGGTGCATTTGCTGGAACATCTGGAGCCGGGATTGCTGAAAAATCACCCCAAATGGATTGTGGGGTTCAGCGACATTTCGGCTCTTCACGCTTGGGCGGCTGCTGAAGGGGTGGCGAGTGTGCATGCCTCAATGTGCAAGCACCTCACGGAGCACCCCTCCGATTTCTGCTCGCTCTCGCTTCTCGACATCTTGGAGGGCAAGATGCCTTCTTACACGGTTGCCTCTCATCCGTTTAGTCGCTGCGGCGAGGCTGAAGCGCAAATCTTCGGCGGAAACCTTGCAGTGCTTAGCGGACTGATTTCCACACGTTTCGACATCCTTCGCCCTGACACTATCCTTTTTATTGAGGATGTGAGCGAGGCTATCTATCGCGTGGAGCGTATGCTCTACACTCTTCGGCTCAACGGCACCCTCGCTCGCCTCAAAGGGCTTGTCGTGGGACGTTTCACCGACTACAAGCCGTCGAAGGATTTCACAGACATGAATGAGATGATACGCCGCATGGTGGCCGGCTACGACTTCCCGGTGGCGTTCGACTTCCCTATCGGTCATATCGACGACAATCACCCCATAGTAGAGGGGGCGCATGCGGTGCTTAAAGTTGCGCCGGATGCCACTACGCTGACGCTTTCGAAATAATCATACAAACTACACTATCTATGAGAAGAGTATTTTTTATTTTTCTGACTGCTGTGGCTTCTTTGGTTGCCTCAGCGCAATCGGCGTTTTACAATGCTGTGAATTCTGCTGCATGGAGCGGAGGAAAGTATAAAGGGTTTATTGAGGCGGGCGCCTTAAAAGGGGTGGGCAGCCATAATATGGATATGATTGATATCCTCACCACTCATGGCGCTCTTATCGGTGACAGCTTCTTTGTGGGTGCCGGCTTGGGCGCTACCATCTTGCTCACCGACAATGAGTTTGACACCAGCAGCGACCGCTACAACGATGTGACGACAAAGGCGGTAATGATACCGCTATATGCCGATATGCGCTACACTTTCGGCTCTTATGATGCCACCATACGTCCATTTGTCGACCTCAAGCTGGGAGCCTCATTGCTTGTGAGCAACGACTATGTTGCCGTGGGCGACCGCTACATCGACAGCGACCGTGCTATGGCATACATCAGCCCTACCTTCGGTGTTCGGTTTTCCACAAGCGCAGGTATTGGCATCAATCTGGGTGTGACCTACAACCTCATTTCGCAACGCCTGTATTACTACGACTACTACGATTATTACTACCACGACTACTACGACGGCGCGATTCTTCATGCCATCGGCGCTCGTTTACAAATAGAATGGTAACATTTCTAATACAAAGGTCGGTTTTATCGATTTGTGTTTGCATTTCATCAAATTAGTTTATACCTTTGCCCAAAATGAAACCTAATTATTAACTAAACATAAAAAACTTATGAAAAAACTATTACTCTCTGTCATGACAATTGCAAGTGCATTGTCAATCAATGCGGCTGAGGCTTACATTGATTTTCCGGCTACTATTGGCCCGGGTACTGCCGACGGTAATTATGCTGACGGCAAAAACAACATGGCTCTCACCACCCACGAAATCGAAGGCTTTACTTTTACTTTTGCAAAAAATGACGGCTCAAGCGCTCCCGCTTATTATTCTTACATCAATAAATCCAGCGGTAAAGATGAAGGAACCGTTCGTATGTATTCAGGCAACTCTATGCAAATCGTTGCCCCGGAGGGCGCTACCATCACTGCTATTGAAATGACCTTGGGTGGCGGCACATGGAATCATGTCGATTCAGATGCCGGCATCGAAGTGACTGCAGGTACTTTCTCCGCAGGCTTTGAAGCTTCTACTCTGCCCTCAACTGCTTCTTGGGCCGGTAGTGCAAGCGACCTCACGGTGACTCTTAAAAATGCAAAAAATGCCAACAATAAGTGGCCGCAATTCCGCATTATGAATATGACTATCACCTACTCTGCCGGTGAAGTTACCAAGTGTGCTACTCCGAAATTCAGCGTTAAAGAAGGCACTTACTACACCCCGCAAACTGTTGAAATCTCGGCTTCTACCGAAGGCTCAGCCGTTTACTACTCCATCAATGGTGGCGCTGAGACCGCTTATACCGCTCCTATCGAGCTCGCTGAAGTGGGCACATATGCTATCTCTGCCGTAGCTAAGAAAGACGGCTTGGAAAGTTCCGACGCCGCTACTCTCAACGTGACTATCGCTGCGCCGGTTGAAGTAGCTTCTATCGCCGAATTTATTATGAACGGTGAGAGTGATGCCACTCCGGTGTATAAGTGGACATTCCCTGTTACCGTAACAGCTCAAATGCCGGGCAACCTCTTCGTGGTGGATGCTGATGGCGACGCTATGCTCATCTACGGCAATGAAATACCGTCTTATAATGTGGGCGACGTTATCCCCGCCGGCATCATGGGTGAATACAAAAACTACAATGGTGTTTACGAACTTCAATATCCGGTGGCTGCTTCATTCGCCGCTTCAACTGGAAACGTAGGCTTCACTCCTGCCGACATGACTTGCTCACAAATCACTGCAGACGATGTCAACAAGGTGATTTTCATCAGAAATGCCACTTATGCGGAAACTACCGACGATGCCGGCAAAGTTACCGCTAAGCAAATGACTGACAACACCGGCTCGGTAAATGTTTTCTATCAATCCAAGTGGAATGTAGAAAATGGTGTTAGCGGTCAAGTTTACAACCTCCACTGCGTTGTAAGCGCGTACAAAGGCACTGTGCAAGTTAATCCTATTAAGTTCTACGAACCTTCTTCTGTAGGTGCTATCAACGTTGCTAACGCTAATGTTCGTGCCGCTAAGGGTGCTATCGAAGTAGCCGGCAATGGCAATGCTGTAGTATTCAACGCTGCAGGTCAAGTAGTTGCAGCTCAACATGTAAACGGCAACGCTTCTATCCGCGTGGCTGAAGGCTTCTATCTTGTACGCCTCGGCAACACCGTTACTAAGGTTATCGTGAAATAAGTCAAGCGGCGCTAATCACCGCAACAAATAGAAGAAATGGGTTATGGGGTTTGTCCTCATAGCCCTTTTTGTTTTCACAACGAGTTTTATTAGGCGGCAATGCTGTTTTTTCAAAAAAAATTGCGTGGTTTATTGATTGAGCCATCAAATATTCGTAAATTTGCGGAATTATTAATCATTTTTCGCTTTTATGGAAAAAGTAATAATAGACGACAAGGTGTTTGTGCCTTATATCACAAACGAAATGATACAATCGCGCATCAAAGAAGTGGCAAAAGCTATCAAAAAAGATTGCGAAGGCAAAAATCCTCTATTTGTATGCGTGCTCAACGGCGCATTTGTCTTTGCCGCCGACCTATTCCGCGAGGTGGACTATCCTGCTGAAATCACTTTTATCCGCTACAAGAGCTACAGCGGCATGGCTTCTACCGGCGCCGTGAAGCAAGTGCTCGGTTTGGAAAACGACATCAAGGGTCGCACCATCGTGATTGTCGAAGACATCGTCGACACCGGATATACGGCGCAGAGCTTGGTGGCTGAGTTGCAAAAAGCCGCCCCGGCAGAGATTAAGTTTGCCTCCCTGCTCGTAAAGCCCGACTCGGCAAAGGTGGATGTCAAGGTGGATTACAGCTGTTTTGAAATCCCCTCGAAATTTATCCTCGGCTACGGCCTCGACCTCGACGAGCAAGCCCGCAACCTTAAAGACATCTACGTGCTCGACAGCGACGAATAATAACAACCTACGATACCTTTTTATATTATATAAGCCCGCACTGCAAGCGGAGTGTTTGTGATGTGCGCTCTACAACTGATTAAATCTACAATAGGAATGTATAACATTGTAATTTTTGGGGCTCCGGGGTCCGGAAAAGGCACTCAGAGCGAAAGATTGATTGAAAATTATGGTTTGTATCACATCTCTACGGGCGAGGTGCTACGCCAACAGATAAGCGAAGGCACTGAGTTGGGAAAGACCGCCGACTCTTATATCTCTAAGGGTCAGCTCATCCCCGACGACTTGATGGTGAGCATCTTGGCTAATATCCTCGACTCCACCGAAGAGGCTAAAAAGGGGGTAATTTTCGACGGATTCCCCAGAACAATCGAGCAGGCGAAAGCCCTGAAGGCTATGCTCGCCGAGCGTGGAGCGAAGGTGGATGCCGTAGTGGGGTTGCATGTCGACGAGGACGAGCTGGTGAAGCGTCTGATAAAACGCGGTGAGGAGAGCGGACGTAGCGACGACAACCTTGACACTATAAAGAAGCGTCTGGAGGTGTATCACTCGCAGACTTTCCCCTTGCAAGAATACTACCGGGCGGAAGGTTGCTACAAAGCTATCGACGGAATGGGCTCGGTCGACGAAATATTTGAGCGCATTCGACAGGCTTTATAGGGGTGTCTCGACAAATCGCTCCGGGGTAACTCGGCGATAATTGCGGTCAGCATATTTTTTCAAAAAAACAAAAATTTTTATTTTGAAAATCTTTGCAATTGAAAAATTATGTCTATATTTGCAGTGTCGTTTGGCGGAAGCGCTAAAATGACAATTGTTGTTGTGAATCAATTCGTTTTACTTAAAATTTATATCCTATGAACAAAAAAATTACTCTTTTCTTGGCAGTGCTTTTCTGCGCTGTAGTGGCTAAAGCTGAAGGTAGCGGTATCTTTATCCGCGGCGGTCTTAACAACTGGGGTGCTGACCCGAAATTCGAATTTCAAACAACCGACACTGAAGGCAAGTATGTGCTCGAAAACGTAGAGCTCTTCGGCGAATTTAAGGTGGCAGACGCCAATTGGAGTGACGCATGCAACTATGGTGGCAATGGCGAAACTCCCGTGCTCGGCGAACCTTACGGACTTGTTGCCGGCGGTACCTCTGCAAACATCAACCTCGGCGAAGCTACTTATGTTTGCACCAAAGTAACTTTCACTATCGACCCGATGGGCAACGGTATTCTTCTCATCGAAGGTAAGGTGAAGAGCGACGACGAGCCGTTGGCTGCCGTTTATGTTATGGGTAACCTCGCTGGCGAAGGCAACTCGTGGAACTTCCTTTCTGAAGCCGGCAAGCTCCCTGTTACTGAAACTGAAGGCATCTTCAAAGGACAAGTAACTTTTGCTGCCGACGCTTTGGCTTACTGGCGTATCTTCGAAGGCCTCGGTCAAAAAGGTACTTGGGGTCTTGAAGCTGAAACTACTGAGCACACCCTTACAGCTACTCTTAAAAAGGGTCTCGAAGCCTGTGTAACAACCAACCCGGGAACCTACGATGTTACTTTCAACATCGCTACCGGTGAAGTTGTCCTCGTGGAAGGCGGCTCTGTGTTGAGCCTCAATGCTGACGGCATCAAGGTGGTTGCAGGCAAGGGCTTCATCGAAGTGATTGGCGCTAATAATGTAGCTGTTTACAATGCTACCGGCGCTCTCGTTAGCCGCAACGCTAACAGCAATGTTGCTGCAGGTGTTTATGTGGTTCGCGCTGACCAAAAGGTGGCTAAGGTTATCGTAAAATAAGAGCTGACCTTTAAGCATCTATTGACAAACATACATCTCTGCCGAGACTATACGAGCAAGCCTCGGAACGTCAAGGCAGAGTTGTTTTTTTGCGAGCGTATGGAACTTAAACAATTTCTTGCTCGCTGTATTCATTTGATTACTGACAGGTAGAAAAACACAATTGTTGTTAAACCTTATTGAAGCAATTACAACACTACCTTTCACCCTAAAAATTTTCTTAACTACTATAAAAAACTTATCAAAAATGAAAAAATTTACATTATGGCTATTGTTTGCCTTTTGCGCACTTGTAGCCAATGCCGGTAATTTTTCGGTCTACTTAAAGATTGATGGAACTTACGTGAAGGAATCCTCGTCCGTATATGTGTATTTATGGAATTCTGATAGCGGTACAAATTGGGATAATAAACCTCAAGTAAAAGACATCGTTATGGATGTAGATGGAGCAAAGTATTTCAAATACACGTTCTCTGATAATGATGACAAATACAATTTTCTATTCATTTGTGATGGAAAACAAAGCCATGACTATTATGATGCTACAACCGACATTGTAATTACATATAATGGCAATACTTCAAGTGGTAAATACGAATATAATGCTTCTACTACCGCTCCTGTAGAGCCTGCTTCTGTTTATCTGAAAGGAGAAGTTTATGGTTGGAAGGATAACAACGGAGTTAAATTAGAATACAACCCAGAAGATAAAACTTATGTTTATACCGAAACCACTACGGCAAATTTAGCAAGCAATTTTAAAATCTGGATAGACGGAGGTTGGTATAGATATGGAGATTACATAAGTTGGA
>SFVH01000033.1 GCA_004561555.1 bacterium | reverse complement strand
GGTTGGCTATGAAACAGCGATGAGATGGACGAAAGGCAAACACGCTTTTATTGTTGCCACTCACATCGACAAAGCCCACATACACAACCATATCATCTATAACTCTACTTCCCTGGATGCCAGTCGTAAGTTCAAGAATTTTTTCCTTTCCGGTCTGGCTGTTCAAAGGCTCAGTGATATGGTTTGTTTGGAGCATGGGCTGTCCATCATCACACCGAAACCTTATAGGGAGCGTCAGAAAAGAACTGTGTACCCCAAGAAGCGTACCCAGCGTGACGATCTTTGTGAAGCCATTGATGCGGTACTGAAACAAAAGCCAAAGGGTTTTGAGGATTTCATTCAGGCTCTGGCTGATATGGGTTTTGAGTTCAAGGATGGAAAGCAGCCCGCGTTCAAAGGAAAAGACCAGAAACGATTTATCCGTCTGCGTTCCCTGGGTGATGGGTACAGTAAAGAGGAACTGCAAGCGGTTATCTCCGGTAAGAGCCTGCACAGATCCAGAGGTGGTTCTGCCAATGCTCCCACAAAGAACCAGTTCCAGATGCTTATTTTATTGTGAATGCTATACACAACTCATCAGATCATCTGAGAGAGAATCCCGTAACGGGGAAGTTTGAGGAAAAATCAATGGTGTATAAGTTGCAGAATGGTGTAATAAAGAATGTACTTAAGAAGTTATTCAATTATCAAGGGCAGACATTGGATGTGAGTTCTATATCATAAAAGTAATCTATTGAATATATGCCACCAATTTCTGCAGATGATTTTTTTTTAATGTAGTAATGGATGTCTATTTGTTTATTTAATCAAAATTGGTCAGTAAGCATGAATTGAAGTATACCTTTTAGGTTAATATATGGCGACATCGGCTACAACCGATAAGAGTTGTAGCTGATGCTGCTATTTGTTAGAAGTTTTGATTTGCAATTTGTCGCACAAGCATTGTCATGAGGGCTTCGGGAGGGTATTGCTTCCTCGGATGTGGCAAGAGATGGATACGATCCTCGTGTTTAGAGCGATTAACTATAGCCTGACGGCGGAGGCGGAATGTCCTTAATCCAAGTATTTCACATTTGAGGTTTCGTTTATGGTCATAGTAAACTCGCGGCAGCGGCGTTCGGTTTGACGTGCGGCGGCGATGGAGAAACGGTCAAATTTCTCAAAGATATCCAGTCCTCGGCTCAGATTAATTGTCCAGCCGTTGTTAAGGATAATCGCACGGTCGTGGTCTGCTTCAAACTTATATGTAAACTCTATGCCGTATGTTGCCAGGTCGTCGGTCAACGCATCGAAGATGTCAATCATTTCGGGGATTTTGTCGTCAGTATTGTTGGTGTTAAGCGAAATGGCAATGCTTTCGGCATCGGTGTTTGCCTCACGAATGAGGTTGATAAACTCGATAAGGTTGTCGATTTGGAACGGTGCTCTGATGTATGGGTCAATGATTTCGATTTGCGTAGCACCTTTAAGGTATTCGCCGAAAAGCGACTTGTAGGTGACGCCTTTTTGATTTGCCCTCACTGCAATATGCCTTGGAGCGATTACACGTTCTTGCTGTGAAATGCGAGGCCGATGAGTGCGCTCAGATTCAGAAGCCGGTTGTGCGACTTCCAGCTCTGTCGGCACTTCTTCAATCGGGGCAACAATGCCGTTCTCCACGTTCTCCAGAGTTTCTACTTTCACGGTTTTGCCGTCGGCGATGCGGAGGTACTCAAATGTGGCCGGCTTGTCGGCTCGGAATGTTTCATCGATGATATAGAGCTGGTCTTTTACGCGCTTACGGCTTTCTCCAGCAAAGTCCACAATTTCAAGGGCTTCCTCAACGGTCATATTGCCATCGGGATAGAGGAGTTTTACCAGTCCGGAGAAAGTCTTGCGAATGGCGAGGTGGTCGCGCTCCGAGAGCGATGTGTCGAAACGAGCATAGTCGTTTAGCATCGGCGAGAAGTCGAGAGCACGGAGTTCGTGCAGCACGGCAGCGATGTAGTCAGTTATAAGCCCGTAACCTTTGCTGAAACTGTCCTTGCGGAGCGACTTGATTTCCCACCCGGGATTATATAGGTGAATACGGTCGAGAAACGCTCCTTTTATAAATCCCGTAGGGATTGATTCAAATAGGTGAGAGTTTTTGAGCATATAGGGCACGGTGTGCTTGGTGTTCCCCACGAAAGCCATCGAAGCCGAAGCCTCGTGAGTGGCTTTGCCGCGGTTGAATGTCTTGTTGGCAAGATAGTTCTGCATGGTGTCGATAAGCACGGCATCGGTCGTCTTGCCTTTCTGCTGCTCGTATTCGTCCCATGTCACCACGTCCCAGTAGCCCACAAGACCGAGTATTTCGGTATGTCCGCTGATTTTTGAGAACAGGCGAGCGGATGTCACGTCGCCGCCGCTGACAAGTACGCCGTATGGCGACAATTCAGAGAATACGTGCGACTTACCCGTGCCTTTTGGTCCGAGTTCCATAAAGTTGAAGTTGTTTTCCACCATAGGAAGCAGACGTGATAGCGTGATAAACTTTTCACGGCGGTTAAGCACTTCGGGATTAAGTCCCACTGTGTGAATGAGCAGGTCAATCCATTCTTCGGTGGTGAAGTTCTTGCGCTGGTCGATGTAGTCTTGCAGCGAGATGTTGGAAACCTGTATAGGCTTTAGGTTTTCTATCTCCCAGCGCACCCTGATATCTTCACCAGTGAGGTAGTTGATATTGACAATTGACCACACTCCATTGCCGGATAGCAGTTTCGGATTTTTGCGAACAAATTCGCTACCGATAGGAATACGGAATAGCCCGAGGTTGGCAAAAGTAGCCTCGTATTGGTCGGCTTTATCGTTAAGTTGTGCCGAAATCTTGTCGATGATGCGGAAGCGCCCGGCTTCTTTTATTTTGCCTTTCACTTCTTCGGCTTCGGCACGATGCACATAGTTGTTTTGGATTACGGTTTTCACCTTTTCGATGCCTTGTGCTATAAGTTCTTCATCGTCGCAAGCACAGTACTGACCGAGCAGGTATTCGAGCACAAATGTAGGCACCGGCAGGTTGCCTTTTACTAAGAACGCGAGATCTTTTCTCACCACCTTGCCTTGAAAAGCGTTCAATATTTTCTCTTGTAGTTCCATATCAGAAATCTTGTTCTATGAGTGTATTGTTAGTAACCGGTTTTTTTACGAGTGGATTAAGCATATCTTCCGTATCGTAGATGCGGAGTTGTAGAATGCCCGACGACACCGACTGATTGAGCGTTAGGCTCAATTCTTTCACTCGGTTTTGCAGCACGTCGGCATCGGTGCTGTCGAGGGTGATTATGGTGTCGTTGGTGACTTTTGCGTCGTTGCAATAGATGTTGCATACTATTTCACGCGGCTTAATGTCGGCTGACACTGCCTCGTCTTGCAATATCTGTATTCTCAGGCGGCTCGACACAATCGAGAGCGACTGCGTGAGCAGCGTGATGTTCACTTTGCGTTTCTCCTCCTGCTTGTTGTAGGTGCTGTGCACTATCGGAATGATGACCTCTTGCAGTGCGGCACCGCCATGCACGAAGTTGTAGTCGGCACCTTGCACTTTGAAGCGGTTGGTGCCTACAGGCACTGCCACGAATAGGTCGTTGTCGATGCCCGAAACATTACGTATAGGGAATTTTGCCACATTCGTGACGTCGTTTCCGGAAGTCGTGAGGTAGTAGCGGGTTTTCTGCTCGGCAGTAGCCTCGGTAATTGACGTTTTGTCGTTTTCGGCAAAGGCCATATCATTGTAGATAAAGCCGTGGTCGGCTGTGATGAATATGTTTCTAGTCGACACGTGGTCGTGAATACGTTTCACACAGTCGGCAATCTCTTTCACGCTGTCGCGGCAGGCTTTGATGATGCTGCGGTAGCCGTTGTGTCCGGCATTGTCTATGGCATTGTGAAAGATATAGACGAGCGATGCGGAGAACAGGCTACGCAATTCTTCCTTACTGCTGCCTTGTACTTTCTCAAAATCCACGCACACGGCATCCGGCACATATTTGCGCAGATGCTGTGCGCGCTTCTCGGTTGTGTCGAGAATGGTGTGGTCGAGACCGAGCGTCACATCAAAGATGTCCATTTGCTCGTAAGGCAAAAGAGCCGGTTTGCAGTATTTCGTTTCTGTCGGCAGCATGGCGATTGCCGGTTCGAGCGATGCAGAGTGCTTGGAGAGGTTCAGCCGTTCGGTGAGTTCTTTCGCCACTTCGTAGCGAAGGGCGTCGCTCACAATCACTACCCACTTTGTAGTCTGCTTTTTGGACTCGTAGAAATTCTCTTGGCGGGAAGCCACTGATATGTCGCCAAACCCATTGCCGCGTTCCTTGAGGCAACGCACCCACTCGATGTTGATGTCGTTAGTGATGCATGCATAATCCTTGTCGAGGGTGGCTTTTACGCTGTCGATGGTATCTCTCACAGGAATATCCGCATCGAGTGCGAGGAAATATTCGATTGACTTGCGGTAGTAGGTATCGAGCAGATAGTAGTCGGTGGTATAGCGATTGATGTATTCGTCGGGAGTATTCAAAATCAATGAACCGAGCGTGCGGATTTTCTGGTAGAAAAGAGCGACTTGCATCGCATAGTCGATGACGGTGGAAATAGTGTCATTTTCAGCATTCTTTAGGCTGAGCGTTCGCAGGCGTTCGAGGGCATCGTCACTTGCGCCTTTCACCTTATCGGTAATGATTGCCCGAAGGATTTCCCAACACATGGCTGTCGGCACATAGAAATAATTCTCGTCGAGCGAATACACTCTGATGATTTCGCTTTCGCGAATGTCGGCAGCGAGTGCATCGAAGGCCGCTTGCCATTCCTCGCGGCGGCGAGCCGGGAGCAGTTTCATCGACTCAAAGAGTTGATTCATCTGCTCGAGCATCAAGGAGTTGGTAACTTTGAGGTGCTTGTAGTTGTCGGCGTTAGCCACTCCGAATAGTTGGGTGATAAGGTTATATTTCAGGCGCTGAGCGGCTTCCACAATCTTCTGCCGTGAGTTTTCATCGTAGCCTGAGCCGAATGTGGCTTTCAGTCGGTTGTTGAGTGCGGCGAGCACATCGCGCCGACTTTGCAGTGTGATGAAGAATCTCTGCGACTTGGCGTCGTCGCAGTTATGGGCAAAGATGAATAAGCGGAGCATAATCTCGTTCCACGAGAGCATCTTGCTCTCGCCCATATAACCGGAAATCAAGCCGCGATAGCCTATGTCGAGGTTGAACGCTTCGCCGTAGTAACCGACGAGTATGCGGTTGTACTTCTCGAGTTGCAGTTCGGAAATATGGTTGCGGATAAACGGCAAGTGGGCATCGTCGATGCGGTTTTGTTGCATAAACGCCTCGTAGTTGTTGCTTTTAAACTCGGCATTAGCCACGAGCAAATCCATAAGCGGGAAATTTGTCCGTGCTTCTCTCGTGGCAGGAGCGGCTTGCTGAAAGTAGAGAATCACTTTCTCGTTGCTCCACTCGTTTTCGAGTGCATATTTAGTGGCGAACCAGTTGCCTTGAAACTCCACAAAGCGGAAGCCCTCGCGGAGCGTTGTGTCTTCAATCTCGCCCGCTATGCTGCGCATCGGGTCGAAGACGAAAAGCACATGCAAGTCGTCGTTGCTGTCGAAGTAGTTGTATATGTTGTCAATAATAGCCATAGTGCATTATTTGATTTTTGCAAGTATGTCGCCGAATTTTGCATAGTTCACCACCACACCGTCGTCGAGGTCGAAAGAAATCTGTTGGTCGGCAACGTAGTGCAGGCGTTCGTGATATTCGCGGCACTCGGCGAGTTCTTTCTCCAATAGCTCGGCGGTTTTGCGCTGTGCTGTGGTGAGCATGGCATCGTTGGCACGCAGTTCGTTGATGCGATGTGTCAACCAATCCATGTGCGGCAGCAGGTATTTGCTACGCACACGTTCCACTGTGTATGCATCCATGCGGTGCATATAAGCGAGGCATTGGAATGCGCCTTTCTTAGATGAGAACAGCCAATAAATCGGGCGGTTCTGATACATCTTTTTGTGGTCTTTCCAAAAGTCTTTCATGAAGTATGCCTCAATACTTTTGCCAAGGCATGTTTCAATAAAGTTGATGTTTTCCAGCAAGTTTTCTTCACCGAAAGCGATACGCAGGAAATCGCGCACACGGTGGCAAGCATTATCGGCAAAACTACTATCGGCTCTCAGTATCGGGATAATCCCATCGTCGTCGATTTCGAGTTCGCTGCCGTTATAGGTGTAGGTGCACACTTCCTCGGCGGTCGGGTTCGGGTGAGCGATGTGCAGACCCGGCTTATCGAGGCGGTAACGCCCCATCCAGCAACCGATAGCGTAGGAAATCAGTTGCTTGGCAATGACATCATTGTGCCACACAATATCGTTGTTCTCTATATGAATCTCTCCTTGCTGGAGGATGGTTATCTCGTCGAGAGGAACATCGGGGGTGAGTTCGTCTTGCAGGCCGTAGATGTCGATGAACTGGCGGTTGAGTTCTTCCTCATTGGCGTGAAGTTGCATAAAGAGTCGTTCCCATTCGCGTTTATATTCACTCACTACGATATCAAGTGTACCCCAACCGTTATCGTTGAAGATACGCACCAATTCATTCTGCTTGAAGTCCCACGATGTTTCGTGAGCGTCCCAGTCTTCCTTGCTGATGGTGATGTTGTCTATCGCAATATTGGAAATATATTCCTCATTTGATTTAATTAATGGGAGTCTTGCAATGTCTACAGCTTGAACATTAATAGATGGATTTGATATTTTTAGTATCAAGTTACACAACTTTGTCGTAAAAAATGAGAGAGAATATAATTCGTCTTGTTTAGAATTAAAGAAACAAGGAGAGCCTGCGACATCCCATAAAAAGCCAATTGGGAGTAGTCTTGCGCTAAAAGTTGTTGAGCATATAAAAGGCCATGTTAATGCTTCTTTTAGATATAAATGCTTAAGCGTTGTCTTAGACCGATTAAAATTATCTTTTTCTAACCAATTAACTACATAATCATAACATCCATACCAATTTCGCCTTATACCGCCCTTACTATAGGGAATCCAGTTGTTCTGAAGAATATCAATATCATCCATATTTGTTTGGTATAATGCAATATTCATTTTAGAAACTTCATACCAAAGTCTTAGGTACTTATTGTTATCTCCAATAGTCATCCCGGTAATTACTGTAGAATAATCTTCAATTTTTTTTGAATTATAGATACTCACCATTTTCTCACTCACCCAATACCCAATCGGGCATCCCGGAATCTTCTCAAAGTTCTGCTGAGAGACGTTGGGATAATAGATGCGGTTGCCACCATTCTCTTGTGCCTCCAGGAACATGCGCTCCTTGGCTCCACAGTTCTTCCCATCCACCAAGCGATAGTATGCACCTGTGGCATCCTTGCCTTCGCAATTCGTAATCACGAAGGCAGTATTCTGCACCACTTCGCCCGACAGTTCGTCGAAAGTGCGAGGGCCAAGATGGAGCATATTGTCAATGCGGTTTTCTATGAGCAGACGAGTGCGGAGTTTCTCAAACGAAGAGAGGAACATCCAACTCTGCATATTTATCATGCCATACTTGCCATTGGGCAGCAGGCGGTCGACGGCCAAAAGCATGAAGACAGAGAAGAGGTCTGCCTTCCCTTCCTCATACTTATCCTTCACATACTTTGAGAGCGTGGCATTCATATTGCCGCTGCCCATATAGGGTGGATTCATCACGAGGGCGGCATAGCGGTCGGTGAGGGCAAGGATAACATCTAAGTATGGGAATAAGTCGTCGTAGGTGTGGATTTGGGATGCTCGGTATTCGGCAAGGCGACGCACGATAGCCTCGCGAGTGCCGGGCGAGATATTGAATCGCATAATCGAACCGAGGTCTTCGGCATCGTCAAAAAGTGCGATGGCTTCGGCGGTTTCGTCAATCTGCTTTGGTGTTCCACCGAGGAAGAAATGATGAAGCGTGTCGCGAAGGTCACTGTCGCTGCGATATGGCTCCGGCATATCAAGCACACGCGGCATGGCGTGAGCATCGGCAAAAGAGGTGTCACGTCGGCACGCCTTGAGCAGCAAGGCAAATGTGGCAAGTTGCTTGGCACGAGTGTCGATGTCGATGCCGATAAGGTTGTGGGCAAAGATATTCTCCACAGCATCGCGTCGACTGTAGCCCTGCTCGATATAAATATCGTATAGCAAGTCGAAACACTCGTTGAGGATGTGTCCCGAACCGCAAGCCAGGTCAGCGCAAGTGAGTTCCTTCACATCTACAAAAGTGAATTTCTCGCTGTTTGGCTCTGCCGAAACGAGATACTGCATGCGCTCTTTTAACTCGCTGTAAGGCTCGTTGTCAAGATAGATACGGCCGAGCGAGTTCTGAACCATGTATTTCACAATCCAGTTGGGCGTGAAAATCTGCGTGGCGGCTGGGATTTCGTCGGCTTCAAATTTGCCTTTCTTGGCAAACACTTCGTCCTTACGCTCCGAGATATAGAACTGGTAGAGCCAGCCGATAAGTTCGGGTGAGCGATAATCATCGTCGGTGATAAGGTCGGAGCGGTTGAGCATATCCACAATTTCGCCCTCAGAGAGAATGTTGGAAGGCAGCAGAAGGAAAGAGTAGTCGTCAACACGCCCGAAACAACGGCGAATGACAGGATTGGCGGTGCAGTAGCAGCCAATCAGCAGCGAAAATTGCTCGAAGGTTTTTGCGTCGTCATTGAGAAGTTCGCGAAGCGTAGCCATATCCGATTCCGACATTTCGGGGAAGTGTCCGGCACGTGCCTGCTCCACGATGTATGGCACACGCACAGTGGGACTGGCATACTGCAACATAGGCTCTGCAAGATTGTTCTTGGCGAGAATGTTGATAGCCACAAAGCGGTTAAACCATGTATAAGCCACCTGCTCCACTACACCACGGAAGCCGTGGAGCGTGATTTGGTGTTGAAGTGATTGCCACCGACGCAGAAACGCCTCGTCTTTTGTCTGTGCACCAAAAGCACAGCCACCTTGCACCGGCTTAGGCACGATGATAGGCTCGCCACTGTCGCTAAAGAATGTGCGGAGGCTGTTGCTCACGCCTTTAAGAAGAAGGATGCGAGCCTCGGTGGCAAATTTGCGTATCTGATTAGTATTCATTTCGTTACATTACTATGATTTCTTCGCCGTTATCAATGTGTCGCATGAGTTGTGCACGGAGATTGGCGAGATAATTATCTACATCTTGCGAAGTGGTGAGTTTCGATGTGCTGCGGGTAGAGAGCCGCACGTTTTTCACCATTGGAGTTGAAGCCGTCGGCGGAGTCGGAATTGAGCCGCCTCCATTTGGGTTCGGAGTTGGTTCCGGAGCAGTATTAGCAGCCGAGAGTATTCTGCCGGTTTGGGCGGCGTAATAATCATCGGTGTTGCGGTTGAGTTTGAGGTTGGCAATGCTCTGCGATTGCGTTTTAGTGAGGATTACATTCTCGATGTTGGAAGTGTAAGGCACACTCTGCTCAGCGGCGAAGTTGATGATTTGCTGTTCTGTTTCCTGATAAGCAGTGCGGATTTCTTCGCGGAGCCGGTTGCGCACCTCATCGAGTTTAGCACGGAGCAAACGCAGTTTCTGTCGATATGCCGGCATGGTTCTCATCGGCTTTTTGTCGGTGAGAATTTTCCGGAACTCATCGGCAGCAGACTTTGCTTCGCTGTCAAGGTCTTCCCAATTAGCCTCGTTTTCGCGAGCAAATTGGCAGCAGTCCTTGTAGGCATTGAGTTGGTCGTCGCAGAACTCGCGTACCACCTTGCCTTCATCCATCAGAAACTTTGCCTCAGCGTGGTCAGTTACTACCTTTTGGAAGAATGTGGAATAGTCACGCACGGCTTGCCACTCGGTGAGTTTTGCCACCACTCGTTGCAGCGATTCGGCAAACGGATAAGAGGAAATATCGCTGAGCAGTTGCTGCTCGTTTCGCATCTTTTGAGCGAGCATTTCTTTGCAGGCATTGTAGATTTCAATAGCATCGGTGCCACCCGGCACAGTCTGCACATTGAAGATGTCTTTCCATGCGGCAGTGAAACTGTTGACCAATTCCTGCGAGATAGCACGAGCCGGCTTGATGGTGAATTTGCTCTTTTCGCGGACAATATTTGCTGCCACCACGCTGCGGTCAACGTTGGAATTGTTGTTATATGCAAACTCATAGAAGCGGCGGCGAACGAGTTCGTTTACCACATAAATAGTAGCCAAGTCGCTCCATCCGTAGGGGCGTTTCAGGAAGGTGGCAACCACGTCGGAGAGCACGACATCCACGCCGCCTTGTCGGTCGATATAGTTTTTGACCGCCTTTTCAGCCTCGTTGATTGGATTGAGGGGCCCATACTCGTTGGCATCAATAGGGCGGTTGATTTTCTGACGCAGAGCGTCGGTCGTGGTTGGAAATACGCTCGAAGTGACCAACGAAGCCGATGGATAAACATCGCCAAGATGGCGTTGCACGGCAGCGCGGTAGCGCTCCTTGCCCTTTATGGTGATGGTTTCCACAATATTGCCATCGGAAATGATGACACACTTGTCGAACATTTCGCGGAAACGGGGCAAAATCTTGTCGCGATAGAGAGCATTAGCCTGAGCTCGGAACTCGGCATTTGTGCGACTGCGAGTTTCGGATTGTGTCTGGATACGCAGGTATTTCTCCACTTGGCAATACCAATGAAATATGTTTTTCAAGTCGCCCGACTCACGATAGAGGTCTGCCATATAGAAGATAAGTCCGTCGCGACCGTATGTAAAGGCATATTGGTTCACATCTTCAACCTGGCTCTCAAAAACGAAATTCACTTTGATGTCAGCCGAGCCGCCATAAAGCATTTTATCCATAATGCTCACCGCCACGTTGAAACTGGTGTTGCAGAAGTTCTCACGGTTGGATGGCGCGAGATACTCCTTGTAGATGTTGGTAATAACGGTGGCACGCGAATCGGCATCTACAGTCTGCGACTTGATGGTGCTTGCCACTTCGCGCTCGTCTTCGGTATAGAAACTATATACTTCGATGGTACTGCGAGTTTCTTTGCGAATAATATTGTTGGCGATAAGGAAGTCGAGCACATTCTGCACGTCGTTTTTGAGCGTGAGTTTTTGGCAATCGATGTCCTGCATGAGCAGCGTAGTGATATTGTCGGCGGAAGCCGAGAAAGCCATGCGGTGTTGCTCACTCATATAGCAGAGCATAAACAACACGTGAACCACACGCATTGCGAAATCGGGCTTGGTGTAGGCTCTCGCCACATTCTCAGCCGGAGCAACGGCTTTAGTACCTTTGTTGGATAGCCCTTGGCTGAACATGGCGTTGTAGAACTGGTCGAAAGAGATAAAATCGCCCACTTCTTGCTCTTTCGTGTCTTTGGCAGTGCTGTGCGTAACCTTGATGATGCTTCGCTCATTGCCTTTCACTTCACGGTTGACAAACTCGATTGCCACGAATGAGTCGAAGATGTTGCCCATCAGCGTGAACTGATAAGGCACAAACGGATAGTAGTTGATAAAGTCGTCGGCGTCGGCAAAGATGCGATAACCGGTAGGCAGATTGAATTGAGCCTCAATGGCATTCTTCTTCTGCGTATATAGTTTGCTGAGTGCGAGCGAGGCGTCGGCGGTCTTTTCGAGAATACGGCGTTGGGTGATATACTCAGTGCTTGTGCCTTTGAGCGACACTTGCACTTGGAAACGTCCCATAATCTTGCCATAGTCGTCGCTCGTTTGGTTGATTTGGCAACTGCTCACGATTTCCGAAAGGTCTTGCTGAGCGGTACAAGCCACCCATGCTTTGCCTTCGCAGGGTAGATTGATGTCCGACACAATCTGCTGCAACTGGAGTAATAGTCCGGCACGGTTGTCGATAAACTGGCTAATCTCATCGGCAAGGAACACGATGCGGTAGTTGTCATCTTGGCGTGCGATATGGTTTTTGAGTTCGGCGACAAAGGTCTCTACGCTCAGGCTGATGGTGTCGGTGGCGATTTTTTCGCGGATAACGTCGGTGGTGAGCGTCGGCACAAGTTCCTTGCCGGTTTCGAGAACAAGGTCGAGTTCGGTAGTGGCAAGAGAGATACAATCCTCGTCCCAATTGAAGCCCATTTCGGCGATTTTCTCCTTAAACTCGGCAAACTTGCCTTTCTCGTCGAGCACTTTTTCAAAATATTGAGCCAAAGCAAGATTGACGCTGTTGTAGCCACGCATACGGTTGAACTCATTCCAGAACACATCGATGAACACGCGGTCGTGTGCACCTTGTACGTTGTGAACCGAACCAATATTGAAAAGAATTGCATCGACTTTGGCGGAATGGAGCCATGAGGCAAGTTCGTTGCAGTCGGCAACGGTAACTTCCGAGTGGCTGTCGGGCACTTGCAGCGGGTCGCGCTCCTCAACGGCTTTCTTGAAACGTTCCATTGCAAGTGCGCTGAAGCGTGGGTCGAGACAATATTTAATGTACTTCAAGAAGTGCGATTTACCGGAGCCGAAGTAGCCGCTAATCCACATACCGTTGTGGCTGTAAGTGCGGTCTTTGATTGCCGAAAGCACTTTGTAGAGGTTGTTGATGATGTCGTCGGTAAAGACATACTCACCAATTTCTATTGCAACCGTCTGCTGCGAGAGGTTGCTTGCATTTACCGCAGGATTTACTTCGCGGTTGATGTCTTTGGCATATATTTTTTCTAACTTCATAGCAATGGAGTGTATGTGAGGTGGTATTAATCGTTTAGTAGTAGAATTGCCCGATAGGTGTGCCGGTCGTTTATCTTCCCGAAAAGGCTGAAAGAGTTTTCCTCGCTTTCGCCGGGATAGAAAACGATGATTTTATATTTGCTCGTTTCGTTGAATTCCTCGTAGCCCGACAAGAATACACTTGTGCGGAGGAATGGGAACATAGAGCCGATGCCGTAGAGAAAGACGTAGGGCTTTTTGCCTGTGGATTCGGCATTGACGTGTTCCATAATACGGCGATTGATGTATTCGTAAAACTGGCGGCTATTTGCCTTGGCAGTAAGCGATTTAAGCACGGCATCGTGTTGCCCGGCATTGTCTTTAGTGAGAAAATAGTGCAGCTGGGAGTCGTCGATCTTGCCGAATGACATTCCATCGAGAAAGCGGCAAAACTCATCAAAAAGATTGAGTTTCAGCACGTCAAGATAGTTGGTCGGGCGAGCGAGGTTTACCGTAAACTGCTCAATCTGCCTGCGCATGGAATACTCCTCTTCGGCATTGTATTGAAAGAGGTAGAAGTTGTAGAAAATGTCACCGTGCTCGGTGTCCTGGAACTCCTTGGAAGATAGTTTCTCGTAGAGTTCTTCGATTGTCATGTTTCTCATACGGCATACGATTTAATGCGGTTAATAACGTATGGTTCGAGCAGACAAGCATCTAAAAACCACGCTTCGTTGATTTTTAGGAAGTATGCAAACTCTTCTTCATTGACTTGAGGCGAGCGCAGTTCCGATGTCTTAGCATCAAGCAAACCAACCTTTCGGAGCAGAGTAATGAAAGATGAAGTTATGCGGTCTTTCGTTTCCTTGCTCCAGCTGTCAACGAACGCATTTGATGCGGAAATCTGATAGAACTCCGAAAGAATGTCGTTGTAGGTGACGGTTCGGGAAATGCCGGCCCAATTGTTAAGCACTACATTTACCTGGAAGTCGAAGTAAATGCGATAGGTCTTGAGATTGACGAAAAACATCGCCCACAACTGTGTGCTCTCGCTAACGGTGGAGAACCACTCCCAGAACACGCGCGGCACGGCATTGAAACGTCGCTTGAACTCGAGCACCGCCTTTTTGCGTGAAGTCTCCGACTTGATGAGCAAAATGTTGTTTTCCGAAATCTCTTTTTTGAGCAAAGCGTCAGCGTCGGGTGAAAGCAAAAGAGGTAGCATTGCTTTCATCTCGTTGTGCATAAAGCTGCACCCTGTCATTGCCGCTGTGTATATCTTATCTGCCATAGTAAACGGAAAAAGGACGTTTAGTTATCATGGGTCTATCTATCGCTTTCGCAGCCATCAGACTCCATAATGGCAGTTTTTATGTCGTATAAAAAAAGAAAAGCGGGAGCCATTCTCTGCTCATTCCGCCTTCAGGGTCGTAGGAAACACCATTGCAACAGAACGAGCAATGGTAGAATGACCCCGCGAAGTATGAATATGCCAAATCTTCCTAAAAACAGCAGCAATGCCGTAATAGGAAGCACATAAACGTACCCAAGGGGCATCTACTATTGCTTCATTCTTGGTTGCAAATTCAAAATTTCCTACGTTTTGAAGGCCAAGAAATAAAGCGTAAGTAAACGCCTTTCCGTATGTAAACGAACCACCCAATACCCGGTGTGCTCCTCCTCAGAGGCACCACGCATCGCGGGGTTCAGTTGCAAAGTTAAGAATTTTCCCCGAGATAACCACCAATTTTCCCAACTAAGTCTCTCCCTGCCACAAATTTGTAATGAATTGTGTTAGACCTAATAGCTCTTTCTCGCATACGGGGCAGGCTCCGGCACAATCGCCTTTGTTCATACATATTCTTGATGATTTCTCTATGCCATTAGCATCTGCGATCGCGGATACGTTTCATAACTTTGCATTTGGCTTTGCCAGGCAAGAGTCCTGGAATAAGCTTTCAATATGGGGTGTATACATAGTATTTTCGTTTTGTTAGAATAACGAAACGAAAGGGCTAATGTTCAGAAATCATTGAACATTAGCCGAGTTAGGGATTGAAGCCTTTTGGTCGAGACCGAGGCTCGATTTACGAAAGCCCGGCGGCGGTGCCGCAACTTCCATTATTATAGAATACTATTTTATGACAAATGAGTCAAAAATTTCATCACCGATGGCTTCTGCAAGTTCATCTCCCTTATGAAAGGTTGAATTTATGTAGAATGTATCTCCATGATTATTCTGAACAACAATTTGCTTTTGAATAAGCGTATCGTTGTTTTCGGTAACTACCTCAAATGCAAGAAGAACTGCTCTGCGACCAGAAAATCCTATAGAGTCGTTGCGCCAATAGCCAAGGTATTCGTTAGGGTCTTTTTGACGGTTATAGTCAATAGCCTCTTGGTATTGACCGGCATCGGCTAATCCCTTAGAAAGAATCGAGACATTAGCATATTCATCAACCGGAAGGTCGAAATGGAAATTAGAGCGGACAATGTGGAAACTAACACCATCCTCATTCAGCAAGTCGACTTCATGCTTTTGTAGAGTCATCTTATCGTTACCCTCGTATTGTTCAAACCCATCGGTTTTATCTCTTATATCTTCCTCGACATTCCAATGCGAGGGATATTCTAAAGAATAAAATTCGTTTTCATAAGATGAAAACTCAATCGTATCATCTTGCGATGATGAACTATTTGCTTGTTTATTAGAACATGCGACGAGACATACAAAAGCGACAAGGAGATAAGGAATTTTTTTCATAAGGAGTATGAAGGATTATTGATAATTAGCCAAGTTGTCGTAATAGGAAACATCAGGGTCTTTTCCGACGACAAAATCAAGATACATTTTGACACGAGCGAGATATTCTCGCAACGTGTTCTTGATGCGGTTTCGGCGGATATGAGATGGCTTGGCATTGTATGCGATGGTTTTCATGCCAAGATGATCTGCAATTCTAATCGCCCTTTCGTTGTGGTCGCGCTGAGAAATAAAAGTAAGGCTATCAATTCCGTTATGCTTCGCTTTGACAATCGAGTTGAGGGTGCGTGTACCCTCATAATCGAGAATAATGCGCTCAGCAGGAACGCCACGAGCGACAAGTGAGTCGCGAATAGCCGCAGGTTCATCGCAGCCGAACTTATGGTCTGCTCGATAATCTCCACCGCTCGCAATGATATAATCAATGCGACCAAGTTTGAAAAGCGAGTCTGCGGCAGTAATTCTATTGTCAAAATAGAAATTACGCGCCCCTCCCGGAGTTATCGGGGAGGTGGCGAGCAGAAGTCCATAAGTATTAAGGGGAACGTCTTTGGCTCTATCAAACACGCGCCCTTTGCCGTTGTAGATGACTGCAAGGTTGCAGCCAACAACAACGATTAGTGATATACCAATCAAAAGGACCGAGGCGCAAATCTTCCTTCTCAATCTCATAGGAATCAGAACATACACAAGTCGCCCTTGACAATCTTGTTATTGTCAACTTGAATACGATAATAGACAATTGCCGATTGATTAGTGGCTGGATTGGTTTGGCAAATCTTAGTCATATACCCGCCAAGTTGATTATCGGAAACTGTTTCTGCTTTGATGATAGAATTACTATTCTTCAAAGTGGCGAATTTGCCACGGATATAATCAATATATCCATTATAATCCAAGTAATCAAATACACACTGAGAGTCGTATCTAAACGACTCGTCAAGATGCTGGACAATTTGTTCAGCATCTAACTGATTCCAAGCAGTTGTAATAACATCAACAAAATCTTTTGTAGAATCCATAATTATAATATTTTAAGTTAGGGATTGAAGCAGTATAGTCAAGACCGAGGTCCGATTTACGAAAGCCCGGCAGCGGATTCGCAACTCGCTAAAACATGAAAGGATAGGTTTCGCCGTCTATCACAATCTGCACAAGGAGCCTATCAATCTTTTTGTGTTTTATATTGAAATAGCCGGAGTATTCAGCTTCAGAAGGAACGGTATGCATCTTAACATAGCCATCTCCAAGTTGTTGACGTATTTGACGCTGATTATAGGTGTAATTTGAATAGTTTTCGTTAGCTCGCTGCTGAGCGGCATAAGCGGCTGCACCATTATAGCTGCGAGTTGTGCTTTGACCATATGCGGTTGTATAAGAAGAACCGTAAGCATTTGCGTAGCCATATGTGTTACCATAGTAACCGGAAGCATGGGCAGACCCAGTAGTGTATGCGCTTCCTGAGTACGTTGTTGTGGAATAAGACTGTCCGGCACCATAAGCTGCGAGTCCTTCTCCAAGTGCAACCCAAAAATTATCCCATCTCTGCTTATTTTTTACGATTTTATCATATTCAGCATACGATAAAAGGTCAAGTTCTACTTGTTCCCGAAAGTAAAGTTCCTGACCATCTTGTTTCTTCTTTTTGAATTTATATCCCTGAACACTAATGTTTGCGGGGTTGAATAAAATGCTTCTACCAGATAGGTTTTGAACACTTATGTTCATATTAAAATACTTACCATATTGATCCATATAAAAT
>SFVH01000064.1 GCA_004561555.1 bacterium | reverse complement strand
TCCTCGAATTATTCTGCTCTTTTATTTGCGTCGTCTATTGCTTGTTGCGCAGTTCGGCAATCAAGTCGTTTACGATATAAGTGTCGCTCATCAGATGCATGCCAAGTTCGGGGTCGTGCAGCATCTTGCAGACATCCGAGTCGTAGAAAATCTGCAAAGCCCTGTCGGTCGAGATGTTAAGCGTCTCAGCCAACTGCAAAATAATACGCGCAATTTTATTCCAGAGCAAGAAATCTAACATAATTACACCCTTTCGTTTGATTTGTATTGAAGATATTCGTCAGTTATTTGCTGATTAAGTATGCAGATTTGATAATTGGGCTTGTGGTAGACCAACTGACGCAAAGTGTGCTCTACATCAGCATAACCATTTATATAGGCTTCGACGGCATCGATGACACGGTCGTTGGCAACGCCGCCTTCAATTATGTCATACCCCTCCCATGGACATTTTCCATTTCGGCTATCAACAATAAAGTCGAGCCATTCCTTGTCGTATGCATCAAAACGTTTGATGTTGCAGTCTGTTGGAAGAGTAAACTCGTAGACGTTGACGATGGCTTGTGCGGCTTTACGGATAGTCATAGTCCGTTTTGCCCATTGAGATGCTTGCTCGTGCAAGGGCGTAAGGTAAAAGCCCGGACCGAAGTCCAAGTCTTTTCTGCCGATACTGACTAACGGGCGTTCGACAATGTCGGTTGAGCCGTGATATAGAGTTCGTTTCTCCATTATTCTTCCCTTTCCCAATTTTTAAGAGCTTCCACGACGTCGTTAGCCACGGCTTCGCGGCTCTCGGTATGCAAAGTGTCATAGCAATCCTGTATGAGGCTTTTTATCAGCCCCACCTTGTCGAGTCGCCTGCGCATTTCCCATGGGGGACCGAGCCGAAGCCTCGATAGCCAGCACCGTAAAGGCGAGCCGGTCGAATTCGGGCGACTTATTTTTTGACACATTTTCCATATATATTATAATGAAAGGATGAACAACTTGATTATGCAAATATATAGCATTTCTCCGACATATTTCGCAAAACGGGATGAAGAAAAGAAAGATTTGGGCATCCACTAAGGTTCCGAAAGTATAAACGAGCGCCACGGCTGATGATTCCTTTTGTTAAAAATGTGTTAAACACTCGTTTTCGTTTCTTATTTTCGGTTAATTTTATACCTTTGCTAAACCGGACCGGAGACTCCGTCGAAGAGAAAAGCCGGTCGGTCAAGAGAAGGCATATTTGCTTTATCCGTTTCCGCTCGAAACAGTCTGGAAAACTAACAAGAAGCACCGAAACAGTGGATATAGAATATGTGACATTCTATGTGTATCATATAGATAGTCTCAGTCTCGACTGCGTCATTGCATATCGTACACAGGATGGGGCAGATTTCGTTCATTCGTTTCAAAGGTAAAATTTCCAGACTATCCCTGAGCAGAGGATGTAGCGGTATGAGCTCCATCCTTTTCTTGTATAATAAATGAAACCGTTGACGACGTGGGGCACATCGGCATGAAAAATACGTCACTTATGGCAAGATTTAGAATTACCACGAAACATGTGAAGGACACAAACGGCGTTCGCATCGAACCGGGGATGTCTGTAGAAGTTGTTACTCAAAGTATGAGCAATCCCGTTACGACAAACGGAGGTCAAATTGTCGCCGATGCGTTTTATCGCATTTACGGCATTGACATCAAAAAAGCAGGGTGTTTGAATATGGTTGAATTGGATGTTGAAAGAATTGGATAATTATGTTACAGAATCAATTTGCAAATTACGGCGACAAGATGTTTGATAAAGACACCGCCAAAATCGTAAGAAATCATGCCTTTTTAGGTTCTATAATTATGATGCTACCCTTGTTTGGTGTTGATTGGATTATTTTTTGTATAGTTCTTTGGCACATGTATTCAGCTTTATGCAAAAGAGCCAATAAAAGACTTGATGCAAGTAGAATTATTGTCGGTGTTATAGTCAATATTGTAATTGCAATAGTAGTAGATGCGCTTTTGTCTTTTGTTCCCATTATTGGCTGGCTTGGTACCGGATTTTTAGTATATCTCCAATTCTATCTTTCAGGAAAATCATTCTTGGAGACTATTAAAAAGATGTAGGAAGAGTGTAGAACGGAAACAGATTGAATGATAAAACACTATGGGTATAAAATGTCCAAGATGTGGCTCGTATGACACTCGTAACTCATACGGAAATAAAATCCTTAAAGGAGTTGGGGAAGTAACTACAGCATTCGTTAGTTCTATGATTTCCCAAAAACGAAGTAATATCAAAGAAAACGCTATAGGACGAGCTGTCGGAGGTGCGTTAGGCCTTTTATGGCACAAGAGAGTGTGCAAAAATTGTGGTCATTCGTGGTGGTTTGAGATAGCTCCGGAACATTACGATGATTGATAGATTGCTTACAAAATACGAGGCTGTTGCCAAAGTGGAGCGGTCTTGTAGTTTTTAAATAATTGTGAAACAAAAAACAAGAGGGTGTATACACTCTTTTGGCAAAGCTCCGGCTTGTGAAAGTCAGGGCTTTGTTTTGTATGTCAGCAACAAAAAATAGGGCGCGCCGGGTGGTGCGCCCTAATGGGTTATGTAATTGCTAATTTTATGCAATTATTTGTTGAGAGCGGTAGCAACGTCGACTGCGCAAGCCACGGTGCAACCTACCATCGGGTTGTTGCCGATGCCGAGGAAGCCCATCATTTCGACGTGTGCCGGAACTGATGACGAACCTGCGAATTGTGCGTCGGAGTGCATACGACCCATAGTGTCGGTCATACCGTAAGAAGCGGGACCTGCAGCCATGTTGTCGGGGTGAAGTGTACGACCTGTACCACCACCGGAAGCAACCGAGAAGTAAGGCTTGCCTGCGAGTACGCGTTCTTTCTTGTAAGTGCCTGCTACCGGGTGTTGGAAACGAGTCGGGTTGGTAGAGTTTCCTGTGATAGAAACGTCAACGCCTTCTTTCCACATGATAGCAACACCTTCGCGAACGTCGTCGGCGCCGTAGCATTTAACTTTTGCGCGCGGACCATTGGAGAACGGAGTCTCTTTAACCACTTTGAGTTCGCCGGTGAAGTAGTCGAATTCGGTTTGAACGTAAGTGAAACCGTTGATGCGGCTGATAATCATAGCGGCGTCTTTGCCGAGACCGTTGAGGATTACGCGGAGAGGCTCTTTGCGCACTTTGTCGGCTTTAGCGGCGATTTTGATAGCGCCTTCAGCGGCAGCAAACGACTCGTGACCTGCGAGGAATGCGAAGCACTTTGTCTCTTCGCGGAGCAGACGAGCAGCCAAGTTACCATGTCCGAGACCAACTTTGCGGTCGTCGGCAACAGAGCCGGGGATGCAGAAAGCTTGCAAGCCGATGCCGATAGCTTCGGCAGCTTCAGCAGCGTTTTTGCAGCCTTTTTTGATGGCGATAGCGCAACCTACAACGTATGCCCACTTAGCGTTTTCGAAACAGATAGGTTGAGTTTCTTCACAAGTCTTGTAAGGGTCGATGCCGGCAGCGTCGCAGATAGCGTTAGCCTCTTCGATGTCCTTGATGCCGTTTTCGTTCAATGCAGCGAGAATTTGCTTGATTCGACGGTCTTGGCTTTCAAATTTGACTTCTCTAATCATAGTTGTTTCTCCTATTCTTTACGTGGGTCAATATATTTAACAGCATCAGCAAAACGTCCGTAGCAACCTTTTGCTTTTTCCATAGCCTCGTTAGCATCTACGCCGTTTTTAATCATTTCCATCATCTTGCCGAGGTGGATAAATTCGTAGCCGATAACTTGGTTTTCTTCGTCGAGAGCCATGCGAGTGCAGTAGCCTTCAGCCATTTCGAGGTAGCGAGTGCCGGTTTTTGTTGTGCCGAACATTGTACCAACTTGGCTGCGGAGGCCCTTACCGAGGTCTTCGAGCGAAGCACCCACAGCCAAACCGCCTTCAGAGAAAGCAGATTGTGTGCGGCCGTAAACGATTTGGAGGAAGAGTTCGCGCATCGCTGTGTTGATAGCGTCGCAAACGAGGTCGGTGTTGAGGGCTTCCAACAGAGTCTTGCCGGGGAGAATCTCCGATGCCATAGCGGCAGAGTGGGTCATGCCCGAGCAGCCGATGGTTTCTACCAATGCCTCTTGGATGATGCCGTCTTTTACGTTGAGAGTGAGTTTGCAAGCACCTTGTTGCGGTGCGCACCAGCCGATACCGTGAGTGAGTCCGCTGATGTCTTTAATCTCTTTTGCGCGCACCCACTTTCCTTCTTCGGGAATCGGTGCGGATGGGTGATTAGCACCTTTCTTCACACAGCACATGTGCTGCACTTCTCTTCTTGAGTGTAAATCATAACGCGTTTTTTAAAATTTATTCTTTAAAAAGATATCTATTTTCAGCAAAGGTACGAATTTTTTGCGGCATAATTGCAATCGCTTTCATTAAATTGATTGTGGCTCGGCTTATAATAAATGTTAAACCATACTGATTGTCGGGGTGGAGTCGGTCGTTTTTGTGTATTTTTGCCGACGTATGTGGCTCGCAGCTGTTTTGGAATGGTGTTTGGCGCATCTATCTTATTGGGTGGTTTTTGTGCTTATGGTGATGGAAAATTCGGTTTTCCCATTGCCTGCCGAGCTTATTGTTGCGCCGGCTGCATATAATGCCGCCAACGGTGAGGCGAATTTCTGGCTGCTTTTGCTGCTTACTACCGCCGGGTCGACCGTGGGGGCTATCATTAACTACTA
>SFVH01000063.1 GCA_004561555.1 bacterium | reverse complement strand
GCCGAGCCCGGAGCATATGCCGAGCACAATACCAACCGCGCCGATAGACTGCCCACCCGCAACGCCGCTGACCAACACACAACCGATAATGGTAAGGGCGACGGCAATCAGTTTTTTGTATGTAATCTTATCTTTGAACAACAGCAAAGACAACAGCATCACAAACACGGGCGAAGTATACAGTAAAATCACCGCCACGCAAACGCCGTTGTAGGTCATGGAATAAAAATAGCACACGCTGAAAAACAAAAGGCTTAAAAGCCCTGTGCCGAGAAAGCACCAAATATCCCGAAGTCGAAAGCGAAACAGGCTTTTGTCTTTTAGAAGCATATAAATCCCCAACACCGCCGCCGCAAGCAAACAGCGGAGTGTAACGGTTTGCATTTGTGAAAAGCCCATATCCAATAAAGGTTTTAAAAACAAACTGATGATGCCCCACAGCGCGCCTGCGGCAAAGACATAAAAATAGTGTAGTTTTTTCTGCATTGATTTTTCTCCTAAAAAGCAATGCAAGCGCAACAATATTGCGCCTGCACAGTTCCTTATTTTTCTTGTAACAGCGTTTCCAAAAGCGCAGAACAGCCGTCAAATATATCGCGGTATGCTTGGTCGAAATCGCGCGTATACCACGGGTCGGCAACATTGCCGCCGCGCGCGGTAAAATCGAGCAATTTACAAACTTTTTTCTGTGGGTCTATTGGAAAAATATACCCGATATTCCGAATATTGTTGTCGTCCATACAGACGAACAAATCGTATCGATCATAATCATCTTTTCGCAGTTGCGCGGCGCGTTTTCCCGCGCAGGAAATGCCGTGCTTTTCTAACTGCGCACGGGCGGGCGGGTACACAGGATTGCCCACCGTACCGCAGATTTCTTCACTGCTGGTCGCCGCGGACTGCACGAAAAAGCGGTCGGCAACGCCCCGTTTTTGCGCCAAATCTTTGAATATAAATTCCGCCATCGGGCTGCGGCAAATGTTGCCGTGGCAGACGAACAAAATGCGTGTCATACGGGTTATTCGCCGCGTTTGTCGCCGTAGAAGAACAGCGCAACCGTACCGGGGCCTGTGTGCGAGCCGATGACCGTGCCGATATTGTTTATCATCACTTTGCCGTTTAAGTTTTTAAAGGTTTCCTCCACGCGCGAAGCCACCGTTTCTGCATCGGCAAGGCAAGCGGAATTGGAAATAAAGCACTTACCCGAATAGTCCAAACCGCCTTCGGCGTGGGCGACCATTTGCGCCACAATTTCCTCAACGGCTTTGGATTTGCCGCGGCATTTTGTGCGCGGAATGAGTTTGCCCTCATTATTGACATTTAAAAGCGGGCAGATTTTAAGCATTGTACCGAAAAAGCCCGCCACCGGCGACACTCTGCCACCGCGGATATAACTGGTTAAGTCGGTGGAGAAAAACCAATGGTGCAAGTTTAACTTGTTTTCTTCTAACCACGCAACGATTTCTTCGGCGGATTTGCCGCTGTCGCGCATATCCGCCGCGGTATCGACCAAAAGTCCGTAACCCGAGGACGCCGCGAGGGAGTCCACCAAATAAATTTTGTTGTCGGGATATTGCTCGGAGAGCGTATCGCGCGCAATACAAGCGGAATTGTACGAGCCGGAAAGGCCGCTTGAAAAAACGATATGCAAAATATCTTTGCCCTCTTTTAAAAACGGCTCAAAAAATTCAATATACTGCTGGACATTGACCTGCGAAGTGGTCGGCTCAGCACCGTCGGCAATGCGCTGATAAAACTCGTCAAACGGAATGGATTGCCCGAGGTCATCGGCATATTCCGTACCGTCCATGGTAAAATGGAAACAAACCAACTGTACATTGCGGGTTTGGAAGAATTCCAGCGGCATATCCGCCGTGGAACAACAGGATAAAATAAATTCAGACATTGTTATGTTTACTCCTTAATTTTCTTTTGCTTTCAACGCTTCGCTCTTTTGATATTCTTTCCCGTCCTTGCCGAGATGGTAAATCGGTAAGGCTTTTACGCCCCAAGTGCGTTTTTCCACGCGGGAATAGTTAATTCCCTTTTTCTGCATATAGGTTTTATACCATGCCAAGCGTTTTTTGAAATCCTTATAACGGCGGTTTTCGAGTTCCGTCCACGCGACCTCCGCGAAGGCCACGGCACGCGGAAACATGGCAAACTGCAACGCATCCTCGGTGTCTATCCATTCCGACCAATGCTCGCACTCTATGCCGCGGATACGCTGACCGGGTTTGCCGAAGCCTGCTTTGACTTCGTTGAATTTATAGACTTTTTTCAGCGGTATGCGCGCATATTTCACATCGAAATAAAAATGGCTGTCGGGCGACATAATCAAATCGCGCTTATACGCCTGTTTGCGCACCGCGCCGAGGTTATGGGAAATCCAATACTGACAGACAATGCTTTCATCAAAGCTGTCGTTAATGCAGTCATTCCACGCAATGGCGGTTTTGCCGTACTTTTTGACAATTTCGTTGGCGCGGGACATAAAATAGCCCTGCAACTCCTTGGCATCTTTTAAGCCCTGTTCTTTTACCACCGCCTGACACTTCGGGCAGGTATCCCAAATCTTATGCCCCTTCGCCGCCTCATCGCCGCCGATGTGGAAATAACGGCTTTCAAACAGCGGGCAGATTTCGGCAAACAGCTTGTCGAGGAAATCGTAAACCTCCTCATTCCCTGCACACAGGATTTCCTCAAAAATGCCGTTTTCGCATTTTACGGTTGTTTCTTCGCCCTTACAGGAAAGTGCAGGGTACGCCGCCAAAATCGCACTGGTGTGCCCGGGAATGTCGATTTCGGGAATGACATCAATATACAGTTTCTTCGCATAGGCAACGATTTCACGGATTTCGTCCTGTGTGTAATAGTGGTAATATTCCTCCCCGCGATAGTCAAGACCCATACCCTTAAAGCCTGCATATTGGCGGCGGGAACCGATTTCGTTGAGCAGCGGAAACGCCTTGCTTTCAATGCGGAAGCCTTGGTCATCGGACAAATGCCAATGCAATGTATTGAGTTTGAGCATTGCCATTTGGTCAAGCACGCGCTTGACAACCTCTTTGCCGAAGAAGTGGCGGCTTTCGTCCATTTGCAAACCACGGTAGCCGTAATGCGGTTTATCTTCAATGAACAGCCCGTTGACGGTGGCTTTACCGTCCTGCTTTTGCGCCTGCATCAAAATCATTTTTAAGGTGACCGCACCGTAAAACGCGCCGCGTTCATCGGAGGCGGTGACGGTAATCCCGTCATTTGTCACTTTTAAAGTATAGCTTTCGGGCGACATACCGTCCGTTTTGCGAAACTTAATGGCACCCTCGCCCGAGACAGGCTTGGTCTTTAAATATTCCGTCAGGAAGTTCCCTGCGGAAACAAACTGCTGTACGCAAAGCACCTCGGTGCCCGAAGAAACGGTATATGCCCCTTCAAGCGACTGGTAACGGTTCGGCTTCGGAATAATATTGTATTTCAGCACTTGTTAACCCTCCGCGTATTTTTGTCAAATTGATTATAACAAAAACCGCAGAAAAGTCAAGGTGAAACGCGCCTGTTCTCGTTATTCCGCCCGCGTTTTTTCGGA
>SFVH01000032.1 GCA_004561555.1 bacterium | reverse complement strand
GTGGTGAATGTGGCGATGAAGCGATTGGCGTTACCGGGTTTGAATTGCTCGATGTCGCCGAAAAGTCTTATCCCTATGAGAATATAGCTTCGCCTCAAGTTAATAACGGCGCCGAAAGAGAATTGGACGACGAGCTGTCGGATCTCTTGTCGGAATTTCAACCAATGGAAGAGGCGGAACAACAAGAAATCTCGCAAGAAACTCCGATAACTGAACCGGAGTCGGAGTCTGAACCGGAGTCGGAGTCTGAACCGGAGTCGGAGCCGGAGCCTGTGAGCCTGTCCTCGAGCCGATTTTCGCAGCTGAGGAGGAAGTGAGTGATGCTGTTGTGGTAAACTGGGACTCTTCGTCGGAGCTTCAAGAGCCGTTGTCGACATCCATTGATAATACTTCCGACCTTCAACCACTTCAGCAATCCATACGTCTTGATGAGAAGTTGCAACGTGCTTGTTCCAAAGACCTGCGTGCGGCATTCTCTCTTAACGACACATTCCGTTTTCGTAGAGAACTTTTCGGTAATAATGCTGCAGAAATGTCTGATGCTATAACTCTTGTGGAGACTATGAAATCGTGGGATGAGGCTGAAGAATATTTCTATAACGACCTCGGGTGGAATAAAGACAACGAGGATGTTAAAGATTTTATGGCAATAATAAAAAATCATTTTCTTCAATAACAGAATCAAATAATGGCAAGTAAACCGGCAGCCCAACCGGGCACACTTTATGTGGTTCCCACCCCAGTAGGAAATCTTGATGATATGACATTTCGTGCCATCAATGTGCTTAAATCCGTGGATTTGATTCTTGCTGAAGACACCCGCACATCAGCAGTGTTGATGAAGCATTTTGCTATTGACACACCGATGCAAAGTCACCACAAATTTAACGAACATGAAACGGCAGCAAATATTGCCGAAAGATTGATGGGCGGGATGACTATCGCTTTGGTGTCGGATGCGGGTACACCGGCAATTTCCGACCCCGGGTTTATGCTTGTCAGAGAATGTCGCCGATTGGGGGTGACTGTGGAATGTCTGCCGGGAGCCACTGCATTTGTGCCTGCGTTGGTCGATTCCGGACTGCCGTGTGATAAATTCTGCTTTGAGGGTTTCTTGCCTCAAAAGAAAGGACGCGCCACTCGACTTGCCGCCCTTGCCATTGAGCCTCGTACCATTATATTTTATGAGTCTCCATTACGTTTGCTCAAGACTTTGCAACAACTTGCTGAGGCTTTTGGCGCCGACCGAGAAGCGAGTGTGAGCCGTGAAATTTCCAAATTGTATGAGCAGACCGTAAGAGGCAGTCTCGAAGAACTTATTTCTCATTTTACAGCCTGTGAGCCACGAGGCGAAATTGTGATTGTAGTGGCAGGAAAAGGAGAGGAGAAAGTGGCAAAAAAAGATAAGTATGCGCAGTTTAAGACTGCCAAAACCATTGATTTTTGATGATGAAAAAGCCGATTGTAATTCTTTCTTGCGACATTGATGAAGAGCAGCGTTTGCGTCAACGTCAAGAATACTTTCAAGCAGTGGCTGATGCCGGAGGAATACCGGTTGTGATGCCTCCATTTGTAGAACGGAGCAAGATTGAGGAGTGGCTGGATGTTGTAGCCGCTGATGCATTGCTACTCACCGGCGGCGCCGATATCGACCCCCTGTTTTTTCGTGAGATGCCACTCCCGCAGTTGGGAAGGGTATCACTCCAAAGGGATGTGTATGAAGCGGAGCTGTTTGATGCCGCCTTGTGTCGTAAGCTCCCGATAATGGGCATATGTCGCGGTTTGCAGCTTATCAATGTGGCTCTTGGGGGGTCGCTTTATCAGGATATGCCTTCGCAAATGGGTGATGAATTTGCTATCCATCAACAGACAAACCCTACCGAACAGCCGGTGCATCAGGTGGCTTTCACTCCGGGCTCGATGGTGGAGAGACTCTTCGGTACTTCTATTGTAGCCACAAACAGTCATCATCATCAGTGTGTGCATATCGTTGCCGACTGCCTTTCGGTGTCGGGCACTTCTGTCGACGGTGTGGTGGAAGCTCTTGAATGGCAAGAGAAAAATGTAGTGGCGGTGCAGTTTCATCCCGAACGGATGACCGACTCTATGCCCTGTATGGCTGACTTTTTCAGACGCTGGGTTGCGGATATTCCTACCACAGATTAAATCGCCATCCGGCTTTCGCTTCAATGGTAAGCACCGAATTGCTTAACACCGTTGAGCCGGTAAAGATGTTGCCGGCATCAGCACGAAACACTACGCCGTAAAACCATCGCCCATTGTTGATTACTGCCGAGAGGTTGAGGCGATAGTTCATTCTGAATGAGCAGTCTTTTTGTGTATCGTTGAGATAGCCGTAATGCAAACTCGGTATTAAACTTGTGCTCACGCCCACGGTAAGTCGCCGTAGTGGCACCCAGTTGTATCCGTATCCTCCGCTAATGCCGATAATGTTGCCGTCGGAGGCGAACACCATATTTTGTTCTTCTTCGGGTAATTGCATTTTTACTTCTTCGGGCAAGGCGCGGAAGTCAAAGCGCAATTTTTGTCGCTGATAAGCCATACCGAGGGTAAAGGAGCCTTGACTGCGTTGTTGTAGTTTGCTAAACGATAGCGCCGCACCATTAGAATAGCGTTCGTGATTGAAAAAATAGGTACCTTCCAAGCCCCAGGTTGAGGTCTTTACGTCATCAAATGGTATATCTTGTTTTTTTACTTTCCCTACTTGGGTGATAATCATACCTCCGTCGTTTGACACTGCATAAAATCGTCCGGAGATGCGAGCACTCGTAAAGTCGAAATTAAAACGCTTGGCACTTTTTTCAGTATCGTCAAATATTTTGTTGCAGTTGATAGAATACCCCACACTTACAGCCAAATATGTTAGGTCGGCTCCAAGTGATGTTGTAAATTCCGACCGCATTCCTATTCGTTCGTTGAGACCAAAAAAGAAACTGTTATATTCCGCCCAGCTTTGCGAGCGTACCTTCACATTCATTTTGTAGCCCGTGGGTTTCACATAGTTGCTGTCTACATGGTTGAATGCCCAATCAGCCCAGCGGTAAGCTTTGACGCAAAAATTGGGAAATCGTCCCATTTCGGCAATCGAATCCAACGACCACGAAAATGCATGCATTTCTACATTTGCTACAATAATCAGCAATAAGAGAAGTAATCTTCGCATCATTTTCATCGTTTTTTATTCAAAACGGTAAAGTACAAGGTCGTGCTTGATAGAGGTGAACTCATTGTCGGTGGTAAGCACTCGAGCGATGTTGCGATTAATGGCTTGTTGCTCAAAGGCTTCGGCATCTTTAAGGCGAAGCATAACGTAACCCGTTGGTGGTAGTTGAGCCGCCGAATTCACTTCTTTCACCTTGTTGCCAAGATAGAATGCAATGCAATAAAGGGTTTCGTCTTTGCGTGGATTAAAATACCATGTTTCGCTATTTCGGGTGTAATGCTTCACGGTTTGCGAAAAGCGGTAGTCGGGCACACTGTTTTTGATTGCCGGATTGAGCGATGCCTCAATAGTGAAAAGACAAGCAATCCATGAACATACGGCGAGGGTTAACGGTTTAAGCGACAAGGCTCGCTTCCATAGCAAAACTACGGCTGTGAGCAGAGGTATTATTGCCATGATTAAGTAAGTCACAGTGTTGTTGTCTTTTTGCAATTCTGCAAGTTGACAAATAAGCCGTTGAGAGCTGCGACTATCTCCGAGTATCGACAGGTCGAGGTGTCGCACGGATATCATTGCTATCGAAAATAATATTGCCAGTGAAGCAAGGGTGAGCGCAAACACTCTCACAGCTTTTCGATGATATTGCAATAAATGAAATGTATAGTCGGCTATAAGCAAGCTGATAAAGGGATAGAGAGGAAGCAAGTAGACACTTCGCTTACTTTTGGGAATTAGATAGAATACAAATACGCATATTGATACTATAAGCGACCATCTACGTATGGGATGCATCTCGCTAAATTGTCGCCACCACGTTTTGGGTGTAATTTTTTTCCACTTTTCGGTGAATAGTCCACACACAGCGAGCAGAGTCCACGGCATTAGTCCCCCCAAAAGTATGGGGAAGTAGTAGAACACTCCGTTTTCGTGACTTTCATAGGTCATTTTGCCAAGAAAACGTCCGAAGTTTTCTTCCATCACAAGTGCGATAAATTCATCACCTCCATAATGATATGCGGCAATATACCACAATGCGGGTATTATTGCTGCTAAAAACACTATTTTCAAGCAGGCAATAACACAGCGTTTCAATCCTTCTCCATCGGTGAGCATCATCATTGTCAACGCAAAACAAGGCAAGATTGCCCCTATGGGTCCTTTGGTGAGGATAGCTCCGGAGATAAGTAAAGATGCCACTATCGGGAGCCCTTTAAGATGGCGTTCATGCCATCGATAAAGCGAAATAAACCCGCCCACCATGAATGCCGTGAGCACCATGTCCACGCGACAAGTCATAGCAGCGCGATGCACTTCAAAGGAGGTGATGAGTATTAATGTGGCAAGAAAAACTCTGCGCATCGGGTAGCGGCGAGCAAAAAATGAGAAAAAGCCTGTGCACATCGCTATAAATGCCACGGCAGAAGGCATTCGTGCCGTAAACTCCGAAACGTATCCTTGGGGAAGGGAGAAGAGCGACACCAACCAATGGAGCATTGGCGGTTTAAATGCAAATTCGCCTTGAAATATGGGGAGTATGTAGTTGCTTTGCTCCATCATTGCTACTGCCACGATTGCTTCGCGCGGCTCTCCTCGAGTGTAGAAATGTCCGATGCCTATGAATGGTAATGTAAGCATTGCCGCTATCATTAGCACGGCAAAGCACAGCACACGATATTCATTTTTTTCTTGTCGAGACGGATAGATTTGCATAAAAAATTATTTGTTGGATGATTGTTTTATTGGCAATCTTTTTATGGAGTCGCCCGGGACGATTGTTGCTTCAGGCACAGAGGGCAGGCTGTCGGTAGATTCCGGCTGTCGTTTTTTGCGATGGAAAAGATTGTCGAAGTCGTATTTAAACATCACTCCTACGCCTTGAGTGGTCAGAGCATTGCGGATGTAATAGTTTTGGTCGTTGTAGCGGTTGTATGCTTTAAGGCGGATATTTCCGTTTTTGGTCAGAAGATACTCAATGTCAAAGTCGCCGATAAAGCTGTTGTTGTTCATTGCAGTATCGCTATAGCCGAAGTTTCCGTTGAGCAAAAGTCGGTTGTTAAGCAAGTGGCTTGACAATGCCAATTCTACTTCAGTGTCAGAGAAATCGCCCTTGTCGCTACGGAAATTAGGCGCAATGGTCCAGTTGTCGTTGAGCTGTCCGAGAATGCTTGACAGCTGGCTGGAGATGGTGCTTGATGCCACTGCCGCCAATTCATTGCTGCGGTTTGTGCCTCCCATATATTCCGGAGTATAGAAGCGATTGAGTGCAAGCAGATAAATCATTTGTTGATTCATCATATCGTCGGTGCTGATGATGGAACGCACTTTGCGATATACGTCTTGTGTGAGGGTGGGGAACTCCAGGTCAAACGAGATGTCGGGCTGTGTGAGAGCACCGCGTAGGTTAAGCACGGCATTCACCGGCACAAGGGTGCGGTTGAGGTCTTTGTCGCTACTGAATGATTCGTCGAGGTCTTGCAAGTTAGCATTAAGCGAATAGGTGGCTGAAAGGTCAAGGATGGCCTCCAACGGGTCACCATTGAAGGTGATTTGTGCTCCTTGTTTGAGCCTGAACTCTCTGACGATGATGTCTTGAAGAGTGAAGTTATAACGACCTTCATCGGCGGTATAATTGCCAAACATTTTCATGCCGTCGGCTGAGTCATATTCGATGCGAAGGTTGCCGTTGCCGGTGGCGCGTATTCGGTCGCCGCCTTCGGGGTCCATAACCAGTGTGATTGATACATTTGGATTGGCATTAACCAACAGGTTGATGTTAAATGCCGTAGAGCCGGCTTTGTTGTCGAGGTTGGTCTGGAGGAGTTTTAAAAACTCCGGACGGTTGTCTTGCTCGCGCCGTTGTTGCTCTTCGCGACGGCGGTCGGTGAAAGTCACAAAATTGTATTCGCTGGCTTCTTCTTTGTCCGACACCACAAAGGTAAAAGAAGAACGAGGTGCCGCCGACATATTGACATCAATTTTCACGTTGCCGGGTTTGCCATCGATAAATGCGCTACCGTTGCCATATATTTTGCCGTACCAGTAGGGATTATCTTTTTCTGTGGTATTGTAACACAGCATATTATTAACATCGGTGATGGCAAAGTTAAATGATGCATTCTTAAAATATTGGTGGGTGATAGTGCCGTTAAGGCGTGCTGTGTTGCCGTAGTCGTCAATAATTTTTGCATTGTTGATGCGTATTATACCCTCGTCAATGCGCACGCTGTCGCTCACTGAGTAATAGCAACCGGTTTGGTCCACTCGCATGCGGAATCGGTCGGCAAACAGTCGCCCTTTCATATTTATAAATTTAAATGTGCCGTAAAGCTCAGCATGTCCGGAGGCTTCGCCCTCCATTTCGGTGGTGAATGCCGACATGAATGGTTTTAGTATCTGAATGTTTACACGGTCGGCATCAAATTTGAAATTTAGTGAGTCGCGGGTGGGATAGACGGCTCCTCTTACATAGGTCATCCGTCCGTTTTTTTGGTTTATGTCGGCATTGATATGGATGCCTTTTGTGTCGTTATTCCAATGACTTTCGATGTCGGCGTCTCCCAATGTGGCATGTTGATAGGATAGTTGCTTGACGTGGAGGTTGGGGGTGTTGAGGTTAGGGGCCCCTCCCAGTAGGCTGGAAGCATAGAATGTGCCGGTGGCGCTTCCTCCAAACACCACGTTGTTGATTCTCAGCGTTTCAAAAATGTAGTCAAGGTCTATGTTTTGAAGCTTAAGAGTTAAGGTATCTTCAGCATTGGTCGACACTGTCCCTTCGGCCTTCACAAATTGATTGTCGCGATTCACATTGATGTCGGCAATGTGAATGGTTTTTCTGTCTATGTGAATTTTTGCCGGTTCAACGGTCCATATTGTGTCGTTGACCGAAAAGTGTGATGGATTAATGTCGATGTCGGTGAGCAACCGGTTGTCGTCGGCACGCGAAAAGAGCGAAGATATACTCACTCTCCCTGAGAAGTCGCGACGACGGTCGTAGTTCCAATCGATGTCGGTGTCGAGGCGGTCGTGAGTGCCGAAGCTGTTTAGCAAGAGCAGAATGTTTCCGTTTTTGTGGTCGAATTGTGTGGAAGCATTGAGTTGTATGGTCTGAGTGGTTTTGTCCACATTGAGCGAGATGCCGGTTTTTTCGATGATGTTTTTCTTTTGTAGCAGATAGGGCGCATCGAGATTAAATGCGAGACTGTTGTTTATCGCATCTACTCGTCCTTTAATAGTTATCGGATGCACAACAGTGATGGGTAGATGAAAAAACTCCGTCAAATCGTCGTTTTCTTCAATCGTGAATGAGTAGGTGAAATTATTGGTCGCCGTAGAAGCGAGGTCTTCACCGGGTGTAATAAGAGAGGGGAGAGGGACGCTGACAATATCTTTCACTTCTTTGACTATTGAGGCGAAGCGAATATCGCCGTCGATATTCCCGTTGAGGAGGTCGGAATTGATAGAAATCGATTTTTTGCCATTTTCAAGAGTGCGTGCCGCCAGTTGTAGGCGGTCAAAGAGCAAGCCCTCGCCGTTGTTGTCGATAAATGAGATGTTGCTCACTTCAATGTCGCCTTCAGCGGTGTCGGGAGTGTTGCCGGAAAATGAGGCAAATGCGTCAAACGACAGGGCATGGTCGGGATATTTCTTTATGAGATTTAATTGATGCAGTCGCATTCCGCTCGTGTGGGCTTCAACCTCGATTTTTGTGTTTTTTTTATCTAAAACAGCCATGCCGGAAATTTCAATATCGGCATTATCATCTTTCAAGGTTATCAATCCTTCGTATGAATTGTTGTCGATGGAGAGGTCGGCGGTAATGTCATGATATTCATATCCTTTAAGTACTGCTTTATTCACCACTCCTTTCACGATGCCTTTGGGTTTGCCCCCGGAAATAAGCATGTCGGTATCAATATCGAAGGCTATATCTCCGATGTTGTTGTTAGCAAGAAACTTGCCTAATTGTAAATTGTCGGTGCGCAGACAGCCTGCGAAACTTGAACCCTTGTCGTTGAGTCTGAACGTGCCGTCGGTGATAAGCTTTCCAATTCCGGTGGCGATGGTGCCTCGATAATCGGCTTTTTTTGCCGCATAGTTTAGGTTGCCATCAATACCCATATACCTTATCGTAGAGATTCTGTCGGCTATCTTTTGATTAATGAGTCCTTCTTCGACAAGCACTTTGGCAAGGTTGGTAGTCACCACGTTCATTTGTAGGTCGGGAGCATAAATCTCTGCTATTTCTCGTTGAAGGGGATGCTTGATTGTTGCTGAGCAGTTCATTGTGAGCCACTCGTTTTCCGACCGGATGTGTAACTTCTCGATGATAAAGTCGTTAATCGTGCCTTCTGCTTTTATTGTTAGATAGACGGGATGTTGAAATTTTTTTAATATTGGAGCAAAGGCGCGGAAGTCGGAAAGGGAGATGGTGGCATCTTTGATGTCAAGAGTCAGGGGAAGGTTATTGATGTCCTTATCTAAGGATTTTAAATCTTTGAATGTCAGGTGTATAGGATTGATTATGATGTGCGATTGAGGGAAAGAGATATCAATGACTTTTGTGTCGATATGATTGTTGTCGATGTGAATGAGGGTGGTGAGATTGCGCAATTCAAAGCCACTTTGCTCCTTAAATGCCAGGCGTCGCACATCAATTGTGAAGTAGTTGTTGCGCAAGTCGGGCACGATGATGTCGGTATTGATGTCGGTTATGGAGATATGATTTTTGTCAAATATACCTTTTGCTTTTTGGGGCTCTGAAAGTACATCATACGACAGGTTGCTTTTGCGTATCACCACTGCTTCAAGTCGCAAATCAAACTTTGTTGGAGGTTTTGTTTTGTCCTTGGGTGATAGTGCATCGATGAGAAATTGGATATTCATCTTGTCTTCCGGTGTGGCTTTGCTGATACACCCGTCGAGAGCAATCACTTCGGCATACGAAAACACTATGCGTTGTTTAAACAGTAAAGCACCAAGGCTGATGCCGGCACCAATTCTGTCGACATGTATCATCTTCTTGCCCTGTTGGTCGGGCACGTTTACATCATAAAGAGCAACCTTGCTGATAGGGTCGATGCGCAATTCTCCAATAGTGACTTTTGTGGCAAAAAGTTTCGATAATTCTTCCTCTGCAGTGCTGCGAGCATAGTCTTGCACCGCCGGTATCGACAGCACGATATACAGTGTAGTGTAGAAAGTGAGAAACAGCAGTAATGCCGCTACCACCACATTTCTTAAGATTTTATATGTGTGGAATAATACTCTCTTCATTTATCCCACAAAATTAGTAATTTTTTTCTATTAAGTTATTGTTCGGAATAATTATTGATGAGAGGGACATAATTTGCTGCTCCCAATCGTTCTGTTATCGCTATCACATAAAAAAGAGACCGCCATTTTTTTGACGGTCTCTTGGAAGTTTGTTCTTGTGATTTATGCTATCCGAGGAAGCCAAGCAAGGCACCTGCTGCTACAGCAGAGCCAATCACTCCTGCTACGTTCGGACCCATAGCGTGCATAAGAAGGTAGTTGCTCGAGTCGTATTCCAAGCCGATGTTATTGGAGATACGTGCCGACATCGGCACTGCGGATACACCTGCATTACCGATAAGCGGGTTGATTTTTTTGCCTTTGGGCAAGAATAAGTTGAACAACTTAACAAAGAGCACACCTGAGCATGATGCGATGATAAATGCCATTGCACCGAGGAAGAAAATCTTCAAAGTGTCCCAAGTGAGGAATTCTGATGCTTGTGTGGATGCGCCCACTGTCAAGCCCAAAAGCATCACGATGATGTCGTTGAGGGCGTTGCTTGCAGTCTTGGCAAGACGAGTGGTCACGCCACTTTCACGAAGCAAATTGCCAAAGAAGAGCATACCGAGCAATGGGAGCGCGGTAGGCACTACGAAGCAAGTGAGAATCAAGCCTACAATCGGGAACATAATCTTCTCGTTTTGCGACACGGCGCGTGCCGGCTTCATCTTTATCACACGCTCTTTCTTGGTGGTGAGCAAACGCATAATCGGCGGCTGGATAAGTGGCACAAGAGCCATATATGAGTATGCCGACACTGCGATTGCACCCATCAAGTTAGGTGCAAGTTTCGACGATAGGAAGATTGCTGTAGGACCGTCGGCACCACCGATAATAGCGATTGCACCGGCTTGGTCGGGAGCAAAGCCAAGAAACATTGCTACAATGTATGCTCCAAAAATACCAAATTGTGCGGCTGCGCCGATAAGCATCAATTTCGGGTTGGCAATGAGGGCTGTGAAGTCGGTCATTGCGCCGATGCCTAAGAAGATAAGTGGAGGATACCATCCGGCGCTTACTCCATCATAAAGGATATTAAGCACGGAGCCTTCTTCGTAGATACCCACTTCCAATCCGGCATCCAACTTGAAGGGGATGTTACCCACCAAAATACCGAAGCCTATTGGTACAAGCAATAGAGGCTCGAAATTTTTCTTAATGGCGAGCGTGATGAAAAGCAAACCCACAGCAAGCATCACGAAATGTTCCGGAGTGGCATTGGCAAACCCCGTAAATTCCCAGAAGTTCTGAAGGTTTTTGCTTAAGAAATCTAATGAATTCATAATTATCCGATTATGAGCAATTCAGCACCTTCAAGAACTGAATCACCTTTGTTTACACTTATTGATTTAACAACACCGCTCTTGTCTGCGTTAATGTTGTTTTCCATCTTCATAGCTTCAAGAATCACTACGGTGTCGCCGGCATTGACAGCGTCTCCTACATTAACCTTGATGTCGAGCACTACACCGGGAAGCGGTGCTTTGATTGCTCCGGCACCACCGGTTGTAGTGGGTTTTGCAATCACTTTCTCTCCGCTTACGGTGCGAGGAGCTGCCGATGGGCGAGGTGTGCTCACTGCAACAGGCGCAACAGTTTGCTCCATTTCCACCTTGTAGGGGGTGCCGTTGACTTCCACTTGAGCCATATTATTCTCAATGTCGCCCACAGTTACGTTGTAGACCGTACCATTGATTTTATACTTATATTCTTTCATAACAATGATTTTCTTATCGATGTTTTTTGTTTTGTTATTGATGGTTAACTCTATCGTTTCGGGGTTTCACGCAATGAGTAAATCTTTGAGCTCCAAGGAGAATAGGTGCGTTTCACTTTGTTGATAGTGAGCACAAAGTCTTCCTTGTCGTGCATATTGAGATGCTCATGGAGCGCCATACAGATGGCAGCAATCTCTTCGCCGGAGTCGAGAGACGCAGCGCTGGGAGCTACTTCTTTTCCGGTGGCAACGGCTTTTTTCTTGCGTGCGCGTCCGGCATGGAGCTGACCGATAAGATAGAAGCTTAGACATAACAGGAGTAATGAGGAGAATACCACAAGCATTGCCATCACAGTCATAAAGCCACCGGTGGTGTCGTTGTCACGAAATCCCTCAATCTTTTCGTTTTTATCCAAGATTACGTTGTTGCTGCTCGGAGTGATGTATTTCTCATTACTTCCGTCTCTCACCTCCCAGCCTTTAGCCTTGACGCCATCTTCTTTGCGGGCATAAGTTTGTCCGGCTTTTAATGTGGCAGGCACTGCTACGGAGTCGATGAGTGTCAGACCATCACTATCTATAAGATAAATCGTGTTGGTCTTGCCCGGCTTGAGCTTGAAGCTCAAATGAAACGTGCCTTTGTTAGGCTCGCCATCAGCCCAAAACACGACATGTTGGCGCGGCGGGATTTTGGTGTTCACGTCGGCGCGAGGAATAGTGTAATATTCCTCTTTTGCCTTACTCTTGTCGTCGGTGAGATACATCGTTGAGATTTGTACCGTGCCATACGTAGAGTTGAACAATTCTATCCATGCGTGACGCATGCCGTAGTCGTCTACGTAATTACTGTCGTTTTCCACCATAACCTCGTTGATGCATATACCTTTTCTGCCTTGTGCAAAAATTGTAGCTCCGCCGAGGGTGATTAACAACAATAACGTTAATATTTTTTTATTCATACAAACTACTGCTTTATTATAAAGGTATATTACCATGCTTCTTGGCAGGGTTAGTCAATTTCTTTGTAGCCAATTGTTGGAGCGCACGGATGATGCGGAAACGAGTGTTGCGAGGCTCAATTACATCATCGATGTAACCATACTTGGCAGCATTGTAAGGATTGCAGAACAAGTCGGTGTATTCCTTTTCCTTAGCGGTAATGTAGGCTTTCGGATCTTCTTGTTCTTTAGCTTCCTTCATATAGAGCACTTCGGCAGCACCGGCAGCACCCATCACAGCAATTTCTGCCGACGGCCATGCGTAGTTCATATCGCCACGCAGTTGCTTACAGCTCATCACAATGTGGCTACCGCCATAGCTCTTGCGGATTGTTACGGTCACCTTGGGCACAGTGGCTTCGCCGTAGGCATAAAGCAATTTTGCGCCGTGAAGGATAACGGCATTATATTCTTGTCCGGTGCCCGGAAGGAAGCCGGGTACGTCGACAAGTGACACCAAAGGAATGTTGAATGCATCGCAGAAGCGCACAAAGCGAGCTGCCTTACGAGAAGCATTGCAGTCGAGCACACCGGCAAGGTATTTCGGCTGGTTGGCTACGATGCCCACGCTTTGGCCGTTGAAACGAGCGAAGCCAATGATGATATTTTTCGCATAATCTCGTTGCACTTCAAGGAATTCGCCATTGTCGATAATTGCACCGATTACGTTATACATATCGTATGCCTTGTTGGGAGAGTCGGGTACAATCTCATTCAAAGAGTCTTCCAAGCGGTCAATCGGGTCTTCGCATTTCACCAACGGAGCTTCTTCAAGGTTGTTTTGTGGAATGAAGCTGAGGAGCTTGCGGATGAGTTGGAGCGCTTCTTCGCCGTCTTCAGTGGCGAAATGAGCTACACCCGACTTGGTGGAGTGCATTGTTGCACCGCCAAGTTGCTCTTGTGTCACGTCTTCGCCGGTTACTGTTTTCACAACCTTAGGTCCGGTGAGGAACATATAAGAAATGCCCTTGGTCATAATAGTGAAGTCGGTCAACGCAGGCGAGTAGACAGCACCACCGGCACATGGTCCGAGGATAGCTGAGATTTGTGGCACAACACCTGATGCCAAAATGTTGCGTTCGAAAATTTCAGCATAGCCGGCAAGAGCGTTGATACCTTCTTGAATACGTGCACCACCGGAGTCGTTCAAGCCAATTACCGGAGCACCCATCTTCATAGCCATATCCATTACCTTGCATATCTTCATTGCCATTGCTTCCGACAAAGAGCCTCCCCATACGGTGAAGTCTTGTGCGAAAACATAAACAAGGCGGTGGTCGATTGTACCATAACCGGTAACTACACCATCGCCAAGATAATGCTTCTTGTCTTGTCCGAAGTTTGTACAGCGGTGTTGTACAAACATGTCTAATTCTTCAAAACTGCCTTCGTCGAGAAGTTGGGCAATACGCTCGCGTGCGGTGTATTTGCCTCTCTCGTGCTGCTTGGCGATAGCTTTTTCTCCACCACCAAGACGTGCCTTTTCGCGCAATGCGATAAGTTCTTGCACTTTTTCAAGTTGATTGCTCATATTGTCAATGTTTGATTTTTGTGAGTTCTTGTTTGTCGTTTATTCAGGTTTTTCACATAGCTCGGTGAGAACGCCGGCAGTCGATTTAGGATGTAAAAACGCAATATTCAATCCTTCTGCGCCTTTACGAGGTGCTTTGTCAATTAGACGTACGCCCTTGGCTTCCACTTCTGCCAATGCGTTTGCCACACCGTCGGCTACGGCAAATGCCATATGATGAATGCCTTCGCCTCGTTTTTCAATAAATTTTGCAATTGTGCTCTCTTCGCATGTAGGCTCAAGAAGCTCAATTTTGGTTTGCCCCACCTTGAAGAATGCGGTCTTCACTTTTTGGTCGGCAACTTCCTCCACGGCATAGCACTTCATGCCAAGGATGTTTTCGTAATAAGGAATGGCTTCGTCAAGGCTCTTGACAGCAATTCCAAGGTGTTCAATGTGAGAAATATTCATAATATATTAAATTAAAAGTGTTGTGACACTATTAGTCAACTACAAAATTACTATAAAAACTGCAATCTGCCGTTATTTATGGAGAAAAATGTTTGAATGAATGTTAATTTGACCAAACTTCAGTACTTATTGGCAGTTTTTGACTGACGTAATGTCAGTAAATCCCTCGCTATCGACTCCCGGATTATTTTTTTTGAGAGTTTGGCACAAGTTTTGTCATTACATGAGTGTCGCTGATTGTAGCGATGATAATTAAATTGATTAATAACAAATAAAAATTATACAATTATGGGAAAAATCATTGGTATTGACTTGGGTACTACCAACTCTTGCGTATCTGTCCTTGAGGGTAAAGACCCTGTAGTAATTCCTAACAGCGAAGGTCGTAACACTACTCCTTCAATTGTTGCTTTTGTTGATGGCGGCGAAAGAAAAATCGGCGACCCGGCAAAGCGTCAGGCGGTAACCAACCCTACTCGCACCATCTTCTCTATCAAGCGTTTCATGGGGGAAACCTACGACCGTGTGCAAAAAGAAATCGAACGTGTACCTTACAAGGTGACACGTGGCGACAACAACACGCCGCGTGTTGATATCGATGGTCGCCAATATACTCCGCAAGAAATCTCAGCAATGATTCTTCAAAAAATGAAGAAAACGGCTGAAGATTATCTCGGTCAAACCGTTACTGAAGCTGTTATCACAGTGCCGGCTTACTTCAACGACTCGCAGCGTCAAGCCACTAAAGAAGCCGGTGAAATCGCGGGCCTTAAAGTGCGCCGTATAGTGAACGAGCCTACTGCAGCAGCTCTTGCATATGGTCTTGACAAAAGCCAATCAGACAAAAAAATCGCCGTTTTTGACCTCGGTGGCGGTACTTTTGATATCTCTATTCTTGAATTGGGCGATGGTGTGTTTGAAGTAAAATCTACCAACGGTGACACTCACCTCGGTGGCGACGACTTTGACCACAAGATTATCGACTGGCTTGCTGACGAATTCCTCGCTGACAAGGGCGTAGATTTGCGTAAAGATGCGATGGCTCTTCAACGCCTTAAAGAAGCCGCTGAAAAAGCAAAAATTGAGCTTTCAAGTTCTACATCTACGGAAATCAACCTCCCGTATATCATGCCGGTAAACGGCATTCCCGAACACCTTGTGAAAACTCTCACTCGTGCAAAGTTCGAGCAACTGTGTGACAGCTTGATTCAAGCCACTATCACTCCTTGCCAACAAGCTCTTAAGGATGCTGGTATGACTGCTTCGGATATTGATGAAGTTATCCTTGTCGGTGGCTCGACTCGTATCCCTGCAGTGCAACAAATCGTGGAGAAATTCTTCGGCAAAACGCCTTCTAAGGGTGTAAACCCGGATGAAGTGGTAGCCGTAGGTGCTGCAATCCAAGGCGGTGTGCTCAGCGGCGATGTTAAAGACGTAGTGCTGTTGGATGTTGTGCCTTTGTCGGTGGGTATAGAAACCCTCGGCGGTGTGATGACAAAACTTATTGATGCCAACACCACAATCCCGACTCGTAAGAGCGAAACATTCTCTACAGCTGTCGATAATCAACCATCTGTGGAAATCAACGTGCTCCAAGGTGAACGTCCATTGGCTAAAGACGACAAATCTCTCGGTCGTTTCCACCTCGATGGTATTGCTCCGGCACCGCGTGGAATCCCGCAAATCGAAGTGACTTTTGAAATCGATGCAAACGGTATCTTGAATGTATCGGCTAAGGATAAAGCAACAGGTAAAGAGCAAAGTATTCGTATTGAAGCTTCAAGCGGTCTCACCGACGCTGAAATCCAACGTATGAAAGACGAAGCAGCTGCAAATGCCGCTGCCGACGCTAAAGAAAAAGAACGCATCGACAAAATTAATAAGGCGGATGCCGTAATTTTCCAAACAGAAAAGCAGCTCAATGAACTTGGAGATAAGTTTGCTGCCGACAAACGTAGCGCAGTAGATGCTGCTCTCAACGAGTTGAAGGAAGCTCACAAAGCACAAAATATAGATGCTATCGACCCCGCTATTGATAAGCTTCAAGCAGCTTTACAAACAGCTGCTCAAGACATCTACAATGCTCAACAGCAAGCTTCCGGTGCTCAAGGTGCAGGCTTCAATCCTGGTGCAGGCGCTGCCGGCGGTCAGCAACAAGGCAACCAAGGTGGTGACACTGTCCAAGATGCCGACTTCGAGGAGGTGAAGTAAGTTTGATAAGCAAAGACATTTCAAAACACTATCAAATGGCGTGTAGCTCAATGAGTTACACGTCATTTGCTTTTTATGGGCTCATGTCTATTATGTGCTTATTCAATATTTTATCGTTTAACCTTGTCTGCATTGCGAGCCACGAAATCTTTCCACGACTTATATTGGCGGTGTGTAGTAGGGCGTTGTGACTCATAGAAATGGCATAGGGCTACGCCTAATGCATCGGTAGCATCCAAATGAGGGTCGATTGATTCGCGTGGAATATTCAGGATGCGACGAAGCATTTCAGCCACTTGTTCTTTTGCGGCACCGCCATTGCCTGTAATGGCTTGTTTAACTTTTAGAGGGGCATATTCGGAAATATGGATATCGCGAATAAGGGCGGCAGCCATTGCTACCCCTTGTGCTCGTCCTAATTTCAGCATTGATTGCACATTTTTGCCATAAAAGGGTGCTTCAAGGGCCATTTCATCGGGAAGATATTGCTCTATGAGTCCGCTTACTCTTTCATATATGCGTCGCAATCGCAAATAATGGTCGTCAAATTTGTTTAGCAAAATCACACCCATTGCAATTAGCTCCGGTTTGTGATGTTTTATGCCAAGCACTCCATAACCCATCACGTTAGTACCGGGGTCAATCCCTATTATTACTTTGTCCCAATCTTGCATTGCTCAAATGTCAATTTCTTCAAGAAGAGTGGAAAAGCCTGCCACTTTTTGTCCGAATGATTTGCTCATCATCACCACCAATTCGTCGCCAACTTCTTCATACCATTGGCGAAGAGTGTCTAAATCGGTTGCGTTAAATTGAAGAGAGTAATTGACACCATCGCTTTCTTCTGCATTTAAGACTTTTGTTAAACGTGCTCCGCTGATGCGGTTGCAGGCAGTGGCTTTGGGAATATAGTATGTTTTTAGCCACACTACAAATTGGGTGGCTATATCTTTATGAGCGTGATATGTTGTGTTATATACTATCATTTATTATTTTTATTTAGAATGTTAATGAGGCACTTACTCCAAAATGTTCACCATCAGTCACCGGAGCAATTTGTAGGTCATATTTTTGTGAAAATGGACGAGTGAAGATGTATGAACTGCCGGCACCGATTGCTGCGCCGGCAACAACATCCCACCAGTCGTGTTTCTTGCCATAGACTCGACTCCATGCCACATATGTAGCGACAACATATGCCGGTGCACCGAATTTCCACCCGTAACGTCGTTGCACAAAAGCAGCGTTGGCATACATTATTGATGTGTGGGCGGAAGGAAAGGAGTGATTGTCGCTATAGTCTGGACGTTGCTTTTTAATTGTGTATTTCAATAAATAGGTTGTGCCAAGTGTGGTGGCGGTTGAAAATGCAGCTTGCTTTAGGCCAGTCCAGTCTTTCTCAATAAGCACTGCTGTCAGTGTAGATAGGGGCATTGCCACAAGAAGTATGTCACCGGATGTTTTTACTGCTTTTCGTTTATCAGACAGTTCATATTCTTGTGCTATGGCTGTGATATTGACACTTAGGGTTAGGAGGATAATTAAGAGTTGTTTCATAATAAATCAATGAGCTTTGGAATGAATATTATGCAACCTACAATTAATGCCGCTATTGCTATAAATAATACTGCTCCGGAGGCATAGTCTTTGGCTTGTTTGATATACTCATCGTTCTTTGTAGTAACACGGTCGGATAGTGTTTCAATTGATGAATTAACAGCTTCTGCCGAAAAAACGCCTCCAATACATAGTGTTATCGCAATCCATTCAATTGGGGAAATTTTAAGTAATATTCCTAAGGTTATGGCACAAATCGTAAGGACAATATGAATGCGTGCATTGTGCTCACATTTTATCAGCCTTAATATTCCGGCAAATGCGTAAACAAAACTTTTCGCGCGTTTTTTCCAACTGAATTTTTCCCCGTTCATCATATCTTTCTATGCTTGTTTCCACTCTTGGAGGGTGTGGGTGTCGCGGCTGAACACCACACCGACTTTCACCACCTTGCGCTCGTCGCCGGCGAAGGGGAGGGC
>SFVH01000031.1 GCA_004561555.1 bacterium | reverse complement strand
TCGGATGCGGTATATACACAGCAGGGAATGTAATCTTCGCCCTACGGGCTTCGGTTACATTCCCTACTGTGCTAATCACAATTTACCGTCTCCGACGGATATTTGCATTAACACTAACCATTAACCCGCGGCTTCGCCGTAATTAGCAGTTTTTTCCTATATCAAATGGTTATGTCGGAAATTTGTAGTAAATTTGCCACAGAAAATGACATCCTTGAAAAATGAAGAAATTTAACGAATATAGCAAATTCAGCCTCTCCGAAGTCAATCGGGAAGTGTTGCAAAAATGGGACGAATCCAATGTTTTTGCCCAAAGCATGAATATCCGCGAGGGCAATCCCTCGTTTGTGTTTTTTGAGGGTCCCCCCTCGGCAAATGGTATGCCGGGCATCCATCACGTTATGGGTCGCACAATAAAAGACCTCTTCTGCCGCTACAAGACGATGAAGGGCTTCCATGTGAAGCGAAAAGCCGGCTGGGACACTCACGGCCTCCCTGTGGAGCTGGGAGTGGAAAAAGCCCTCGGCATCACCAAAGAAGATATCGGCAAAAAGATTTCTGTCGACGAGTATAATGCCGCTTGTCGTGCAGAGGTGATGAAATACACCAAAGAGTGGTCGGACCTCACTCACAAGATGGGCTATTGGGTGGACACCGAAAATCCTTATATCACCTACGACAACCGATATATGGAGTCGGTGTGGTGGCTTCTGAAGCAACTCTACGACAAGCATTATCTCTACAAGGGCTACACCATCCAGCCATATTCTCCGGCTGCCGGCACCGGCTTGAGTTCTCACGAGCTTAACCAACCCGGCTGCTATCGTGATGTGAAAGACACCACCTGTGTGGCGCAATTCCGCATCAAAAATCCCAAACCGGAAATGACCGCCTGGGGCACTCCCTACTTCATCGCATGGACCACCACCCCATGGACCTTGCCGTCGAACACCGCCCTCTGCGTGGGCCCGAAGATTGACTATGTGGCAGTGCAGTCCTACAACGCCTACACCGGCGAGAAAATCACCGTAGTGGTGGCTAAAGCGCTGCTCTACAACCACTTCAACAAGAAAGCCGAGGGCATAGCTCTCGAAGATTATAAGACAGGCGACAAGCTGGTGCCGTTTAAGGTTGTTGCCGAATATAAAGGCACCGACCTCGTAGGCATGCAATATGAGCAACTGTTGCCCTGGGTGAAGCCCACCGAGCTCGATGCTGCCGGCAACTTCGTGGAAGCCTCCGCAAAGGCGTTTCGCGTAATCCCCGGCGACTATGTCACCACCGAAGATGGTACGGGCATCGTACACATCGCACCCACCTTCGGTGCCGACGACGCCTTTGTGGCACGCGCCGCCGGCATCCCCTCTTTGTTTATGATTAACAAAAAGGGCGAAACTCGCCCGATGGTCGACCTCACCGGAAAGTTTTATATGCTTGATGAGCTCGACGAGCGTTTTGTGGCTGAATGTGTGGATGTAGAAACCTATAAGGATTACCAAGGAGCATGGGTGAAAAACGCCTACGACCCACAATTCAATCAAGGTGGAAAATACGACGAAAAGGCAGCCGCAGAAGCTGAAACCCTCGACATCCGCCTGTGCTTGGAGATGAAGCAAGCCCATAAAGTGTTTAAGATTGAAAAGCATGTGCATAATTATCCCCACTGTTGGCGCACCGACAAGCCGGTGCTCTATTATCCGCTCGACAGCTGGTTTATTCGCACCACCGCTTCTCGCGAACGCTTGATGGCTCTCAACGAAACCATCAACTGGAAGCCGAAGGCCACCGGTAGCGGTCGTTTCGGAAAATGGCTCGAGAATCTTAACGACTGGAACCTCTCGCGTAGCCGCTATTGGGGTACGCCACTACCTATCTGGCGCACCGAAGACGGCGACGAAGAGAAGTGTATCGGCAGCCTACAACAGCTATACGACGAAATCGAAAAATCTGTTGCCGCCGGAATCATGCAGAGCAATCCCTACAAGGACAAAGGCTTTGTGCCCGGCGACTATTCCGCCGACAACTATAACCGCATCGACCTCCACCGCCCGTATGTCGACCACATCGTGTTGGTGTCGGAAAGCGGCAAGCCTATGCGTCGCGAGTTGGACTTGATTGACGTGTGGTTTGACTCCGGAGCGATGCCATATGCTCAAATACACTATCCTTTTGAAAACAAAGAGGCTTTCGACAATCGCGAAGTCTATCCCGCCGACTTTATCGCTGAGGGCGTTGACCAAACACGCGGCTGGTTTTTCACGCTTCACGCCATTGCCGGAATGGTGTTTGACACAATAGCTTACAAATCGGTAATCTCCAACGGATTGGTGCTCGACAAATATGGCAACAAGATGAGCAAGCGGTTGGGCAACGCCGTCGACCCGTTTAAGGCTATCGACAAGTTTGGCACCGACGCCGTGAGATGGTATATGATTTCCAACTCATCGCCGTGGGACAACTTGAAGTTTGACGAAGCCGGGGTGCTCGAAGTGAGCCGCAAATTTTTCGGAACGCTTTACAACACCTACTCCTTCTTCGCCCTTTATGCCAACGTCGACGGCTTCGACAGCAAGACACCGCAAGTGCCCTACGCCGAACGCCCGGAAATCGACCGCTGGATACTGTCAGTGCTCAACTCGCTGATAAAAGAAGTGGAAGCCGACCTCGACGACTACGAACCCACTAAGGCGGCACGCGCCATCTCGGAGTTTGTAAACGACAACCTCTCCAACTGGTATGTGCGCCTCAACCGCAAGCGCTTCTGGGGTGGCGAAATGACTACCGACAAACTCTCGGCATATCAGACCCTCTACTCTTGCTTGCGCACAGTGGCTCTGTTGATGGCTCCGGTATCGCCGTTTTTTGCCGACCGCCTCTTCACCGACCTCACCGACGAGACCACATCGGTACACTTGGCAGACTTCCCCAAAGCAGATGAGAGCATGATTGACCTCTCGCTGGAAAAGCAGATGAAGACGGCTCAAGACATCACCTCCATCGTCCTCGCTTTGCGTCGCAAGGCTAACATCAAGGTACGACAGCCTCTCTCAATGATTATGGTGCCGGTGATGAACGAAGCACAAAAGGCTGACATCGATGCTATGAGCGAGCTGGTGAAGACCGAAGTCAATGTGAAAACCATCAAGATGGTGGGCAACGACGAAGGTGTGCTCGTGAAGAAAGTAAAACCCGACTTCAAAAAGCTCGGCCCGAAATACGGCAAAATAATGAAGGCGCTCGCCGCTCAAATCGTGGCAATGTCGCAAAAAGACATCATTGCCTTTGAGCAAAACGGCAGCTTCTCGTTTAATGTTGACGGAACGGATGCTGTGGTCATGCTCGCCGACGTGGAAATCATCTCCGAAGATATCCCCGGATGGCTCGTGGCTAACGAAGGCAGCCTCACCGTGGCTCTCGACATCACCATCAGCGAACAACTTCGCCGTGAGGGTGTGGCACGCGAGCTGGTGAATCGCATCCAAAACATCCGCAAAAACAAGGGCTTTGAAATCACCGACAAAATTGATGTGGTGATTACGCCTAACGAAGCCACCGACGAAGCCGTGAAGCAATATTCCGACTATATCGCTCGACAGGTGCTCGCCGTTAACATCACCGTAGGTACGCCTACCGACGACTTTGTGAATCTTGATATCGACGAATATCCGGATTTGTGCGCAAAAGTGACAATTAATAGATAAACCAACTTTGTTTAACCAAATAGTTATAGTTATGGCAGAAAAAACAAGATATTCCGATGAGGAATTGCAAGAATTTAAGGAGCTAATCCTTGCCAAACTTGACAAAGCTTACAAAGACTACGAACTCCTTAAAAATGAGCTGACAAATTCCGACGGCAACGACACCGCCGACACCTCGCCCACCTTTAAAGTGCTTGAAGAAGGGGCTAACACACTCAATAAGGAAGAGAGCGGACGATTGGCGCAACGACAAATGAAGTTTATTCAGCACCTCAAAGCAGCTTTGGTGAGAATAGAGAACAAGACCTACGGCATCTGTCGCGAAACCGGCAAACTCATCCCCAAAGAGCGATTGATGGCTGTGCCTCACGCCACTCTCAGCATTGAAGGTAAGAGTCAGGAAAGCAAGCGAAACAAATAATTTATGTTTCCTCGAATGGATTTTAAAAAGAAAAAAATCTCTAACGGCACGTTGGCGGCGATTGTGGTGCTTACACTAATAATCGCCGACCAACTGCTTAAAATATGGGTGAAAACGTCGTTCCGCCTCGGCGAATCAATGCCGTGGGCTGACTGGGCGGAGCTATACTTTATCGAAAATCCCGGCATGGCTTTCGGCATCGAGCTGGGAAGCAAGCTTTTTCTCACCCTATTTCGCATCATCGCCTCGGCGGCATTGGTCTATTTCCTTTTTCGCATACGCAAGGACGACCGCTACACCAAAGGTTTCGTTGTGTGTATGTCGCTAATCACGGCCGGTGCTATTGGCAACGTAATCGACTGTATGTTTTACGGGATGGTTTTCAGCGAGTCGACACCTCTTGCTGTAGCTCAATTGTTTCCCGACGGCGGCGGATATGCCTCATTTCTTCACGGGCGTGTGGTGGATATGTTCCACTTCCCCCTGATTGAGGGTACTTGGCCCGAATGGATGCCATGGGTTGGCGGTACGGATTTCGAATTTTTCCGTCCGGTGTTTAACCTCGCCGATGCAGCAATTTCTGTAGGAATAATAGTGTTTATCTTGTTTTATTCCAACTATCTCTCGTCACCCAAAAAGACCGAACCGACAGACGATGCTTCTGCCGACAACTCAAAATAAAGACTGAAGATGCGACACTTGACGCCATGGTGCTTGATAGCAATGCTAATCCTTGCCGCCTGCGGTAGCGAGCCCTCGGGGGTTATTCCGCAAGACGACATGGCAGAACTTCTTGCCGACATCCACGAAGGAGAAGCGGTGGTGGATATCAACTTCCGCCAATACACCGACGACTCTGCACGGCTCGCCATACGTCAGGCTATCTTGAAAAAACACGATGTCACAGCCGAGGAGTTTGACTCCTCACTGATGTGGTACGGACACAACCTCGATGTGTATAAAAACGTGTACGAAAACGTAATAACCATCCTGGAGGAGAGACAACAACAAGCACAAGAGGAGGCAAGAAAAGCCGGCGAACAGCTCATCGCTGCCGGCGACAGCGTGGATGTGTGGACGCGTCCTCACTCGCTGATTTTTGAAAAACAACGCACCGGCGATTGTGTGCTTCTCACTTTTTCTTATCCCGCCGACAGCGAAATGAAGGTTGGCGACTGCTACTATTGGCGATTAATGATGCTCAACAACAAAGAGCCTGCTGAAGCTTTTATTGCCGTGGACTATAAAGACGGCTCCGGCGAATATCAGATGCAACGCGCAATGCCCGAGACTTTACTCAACCTAACCTTGCAAACCGACTCTATCCGCGAGCCGAGCCGAGTGTATGGATATCTGAGATATAATATGGCATCTGAAAAATGTGTGTTTGTCGACAAAATTTCTCTTTCGCGGGCTCGCCTTAACAGCGAACGATACGACGCGCATCCTTATCAACGCAAACTCAATTACTGATGCGCACCCTCGCCCATTACACAGTGTGGAATGCTAAAGTGTATCATCTCCACACCTTCGAATTATCCGCCGGCAAGGTGTCACACTATAAAGCCGAAGGCGAAACGGCTGACACCAAATTTGTGGAAGGCATACTCATAATAACCCGACCTCTAAGTGAAGAAAAATTAGCGGAAATCAACGCGCTACTGTCGGTCGTGAGCCCCTCTTCGCTCAAGGAAAAAGCCGAAGCAATAGCCGCAATAGCTCCGTCGACATCAGCCGAAGTGTCAATCTATGCATTTATCCCTCACATTGCCGAAAAGATAATGAAACTGTAAGTTAGCCAAAGCCTTATCTTCTCCTACCGGTAGCATGACCGAACACCATTCCTATAATCCAAATGATACAAGCAAAACAAAACAACATAGCTTTCAGTTTTTTATCGTTTGACATAAGTTTATTTCTGACACAAAATAAACTATAGTGTGGGCAAAAACGCATGGATAGCAATGTTAAAAACATTAAACCTCAGCTACCAAAAAAGCGCCATCTGCAGCAAAGCAAATGGCGCAAATATTGATTGTGAAAAATAATTATTTTATCGTTCTCTTGTAGACCCTATGTGAGGTGTCAGCGCTAATTTTGCACTTGCCACTTGACTCTACATAATAAAAAAGTGGGCAAAAAATTTGGCGAAAAAGAAAAATTACGCTATCTTTGCAACGCTTTTGGAAAACGAAAGCATTTTCGGGGTGTAGCGCAGTCCGGTTAGCGCACCTGCTTTGGGAGCAGGGGGTCCCAAGTTCGAATCTTGGTACCCCGACAATTAGAGAAGCCTTGCAAGCGACGGTTTGCAAGGCTTCTCCTTTTTTCCCACAGAAAGCCGACATTCCCCTTAGCTTCCGTGCGCCCCATACCATGAAAAAATGCTATACTACAAATTATCCGTATTTAGCTTATGCCCGTCAACATCTACTTGAGGGATATCAACTTGTGCGTATGAATAGCCGTAATCGTCAAAAGTACGATTCTCAACATCCTTATGCAAGATTTTTGTAATGTAGTCAAATATTTTTGGTATGAATTGTAATTTTTAGGATATGAATTTCAATTTCATACTGCAAAGTTAGGCATTTTCAGCGAAGTTTTTCTTTGATACCTCGCAGAAAAATAGTAACTTTGTAATATGGAAGTATTAATCGCAGTTATAACAGTCATATGGTCAATCCTTGGCATTATCCTATTTTTCAAAATTTGGGGTATGACAAATAATGTTAAGGATATACATGATTGGCTGATGGAGAGTAAATTAAAAGAGCAGAAGTCGAATGAGGAAATTTCTCCAAGTTTTACGCCTCATTCTAAAATTGACCTTGCGGAATTATCGGAAGCCGCAGTTCCCACACCTTCTTTTAATGGAAATCTAAAAAAGGGAGATAAGGTTAGTATTGTGGAGTATGGGACATGTACGTTTGAAGGCATCTATCAAGGGAAATATGCCTTCTATCCTGAAAACAATATAGATCTACCAAATTCACCTTTCCTTGTCAATGATGTTGAACCATACTTACTGATACCAAAAAACAAACTTGATAGTGTAATTGTATAAGTAGCGTCTTTTCGACTACCTCATAGAGACCATAACTTTGAGCCAGTAATCTCAAAGTTATGAACTCTATATTGTGAGCTAAAAGACGCTTATTTATAGGTCGTTGGTAGAGGAAGAATTTGTTTCTGCATTCATCAACCTTTCATCTCCGTATGAAAGGACTACGTTTCCAGATGAAGGAATATATAGAAATGCAGAAGTCCTTTTGTCGTTAAAATCATATACCCCCGATGTTGGGTTGGTATTAACGGTTTTATATCTGTTATATTTAGATTAGAGTGTATTTTTATGTTTTACGGATTGAGTTTCAATTAAGTATGTGGTACACATAATTGACGCAAATTTCCCATTTACAAAACCTATACGCACATCATCCCAAATATAACCGCCAAATGAGACACCACCCTTTACAAGGTAAAAAACAGGCCCTTTATTAGCCGCGTCCGTTACAATTTCTAAATCAAAGCCTTTGGCTTCCAGCCCTTTTACGACGACTGAGCGAGTTGATACACCAAGAGTATAGCCCAAAATTTGACGTTGAATTTGAGCGTTAGTAGAAAATACTCCGAATAGAAGCAAAAGAATAATTAATATTTTTCTCATATTTTTATGATTTGTGCAATAATAATTGATGAAATGATTATATATTGTGTGCAACTAATTCTTCCAAAAAATTATTACCACAATAGGGATTGTGAGAAATAATGAGTAACTTTGTCGATTGGAAAACGTAACTATAAGGTTAATGAAGTTATTCACAGCAAACGACATACGAACAATTGATGCCGAAACCATCAAAGCCGAAGGCATCACAAGCCTCAACCTCATGGAGCGAGCAGCCTCGGCTGTGGCTTTTGAGGTGATTTCGAGATGGGCTCCCTCTCAACGCATCGTGATTTTTGCCGGTCCGGGAAACAACGGCGGCGATGCTCTCGCAGTAGCACGACTGCTCATCGACCAAGGGTTTCGCCCCGAGGTGGTGCTATTTAACACCAAGGGCACTCTATCGCCCGACTGCGAAGCTAACCGCGACCGTCTGAACAAGATGGAATATGAGGCATTCCAAGAGGTGACCAAGTCGTTTAAGATGCCTGAAATCTCAAGCAGTGATGTGGTAATTGACGGGTTGTTTGGCTTAGGGCTGTCGTCGAGCCTTCGTGGTGGATACACCACTCTCGCGCGCACCATCAGCGACTCCGGTGCATACGTGGTGAGTATTGATATGCCCAGCGGACTCTTCGCCGACAACAACAGCACCAACATCCGTAACAACATTGTGCATGCCAACCTCACTCTCACGTTTCAATTTCCGAAGTTGGCATTCTTCTTCCGCGAAAACAACGAATGTTTGGGACAGTGGAAGGTGCTCGACATTAACCTTAACAGCGATGCTATCCGCCGCACCCCGTCGATGCATTATCTCATCGACCGCCGCGGGGTGAAAGAGGCATTGCGCCCGCGCAACCCCTTTTCCGACAAAAACGACTATGGACGACTGCTCATAGTGGCAGGTAGCCTCGGCATGACCGGCGCCGCCATCTTGACAGCCCGCGCAGCTTTGCGCACCGGTGTGGGCTTGGTGAGCGTTCATGCCCCCGGCTGTTGCTACATACCTCTGCAGACAGCCGTGCCCGAAGCCATTGTCGACCAAGATAAAGACAGCTGTCACACCTCCGAGATTATCGCCGACAAACGCTACACCGTGGCGCTCGGTCCGGGCATCAGCACCCATCCGCTGACCGCAACGGCTATTGAGAGCTTCTTGCGACAAGCCACCTCGCCGGTGGTGCTCGATGCCGATGCCCTCAACTGCATCGCCGAGCATCGCTCGCTCCTCAACATCATCCCTCAAGGGTCAATAATCACGCCTCATCAGAGGGAATTTGACCGCCTTTTCGGCGACTTCTACAACGACGAAGAGCGTTTCGGCCGAGCATTGGAGATGGCTAAATTTCTCAAAATTGTGATTGTGCTCAAAGGTCACTATTCTTTCGTGTTCCGCCCCGACGGTAAGGTGTTTATCAACAACACCGGAAATCCGGGGATGGCAACCGCCGGTAGTGGCGACGTGCTCACAGGCATCATCGCCGCGCTTCTCGCTCAGAGGTATCGCTCCGACATGGCAGCTTCGCTCGGAGTGTTTATCCACGGCTTGGCAGGCAACATCGCCGCTCAACGTTTCGGAGAATGGAGCATGACCGCCGGCGACATCGTGGACTGTGTGGCGCCCGCCATCAAAGACATTTTGGAAAAAGATTAACTCTAATACAACGCTTAACGCTATGAATGTTCTGAAAATATCTCTTTTGTCTGCCGCTATCCTCGCCTGCCCTTCTTTTAAGGCTCAGGAAACTCAGCGACTCACTGCCGACAAACTCAACGAATACGGCATCCTTTACTCTCTGCCGATTACTCATCTCAACATCGAGGTGGAAGCTTTAAAAACCGTAAAAAAAGCCGGACCGTATGCTCGCTATGCCGAGAAATTTCTCGGGGTGAAAGGGGCTATCCTCGCCGACAGCCAATCATGGGAGATTAAAGACGTCAGTATTTCTTCCTACGGGGTGCCGGACCTCAATAATCAGTGGCTCGCAAAGTTTAAATCAGGGACTTCAACTTTTATGGTTATCGACGATAGCGGGCTGCCTTTGGCGCTAAATGCGGAGCCGGAAATGGCGGTAGTGGAGCGTAAACGCAACAAGATGGCTGACAAAAGCATCCTTGAAGGCACCGACTATTCGTCGGCGTTCTCCGAAGAGATGGTGGCGAGCGAATCTATGCTTAAACGGGCGGAAACTACGGCTCAAAAAATTTTCGAGCTCAGAGAGAGCCGCAACGACCTCGTGTCGGGCAATGCCGACAAGATGCCGCCCGACGGCGCTTCGTTGCAATTGATGCTCGACGAGCTTAACCGTCAAGAGCAGGCTCTGACAGCCTTGTTTTTGGGCACCGTACAGACCGAAACAAAGGTGTTCAGATTTGACTATTTGCCGGAAAAGGAGGTGCAACACGAAGTGGTTTTCCGTGTGTCTAATGCGTTCGGAATAGTCGACAAAGACGACCTCAGCGGCGCGCCGGTATATTTGTCGCTAAAGGTAATTGCTCGTGGAGAACTTCCGGTCGACGAAAAGGGAAAAACGAAGGAGTTGCCGAAGGGGGCTCTGATGTATTGCATCCCGGGACGGGCTGAAGTGTCGCTCTCCGCCGACGGAAGCTTGATTGCTAAGGAGGCCTTGGAGGTTTCGCAGTTTGGTGTGGAATATGGTCTTGACCCCAAAATTTTCTCCGACAAGAAGCAGCCGGCATTTGTGATTTTCAATCCCGAATGTGGAAGCATCCGGAAAATCGGAACCCTGTCTAATAACGAATAAACCTAAATAAACCTATTATAAAAATGAACGTAGTTGATAGATTTCTAAACTATGTGAAGTTTGACACTCAAAGTGACGAACTGACCAACCTCACACCGTCCACCCCGGGACAAATGATTTTTGCCCAAGCTCTCGAAAAGGAGCTTCAAGCTATGGGGTTGACGAATATCTCGCTCGACGACAACGGTTATCTGATGGCTACTCTGCCGAGCAATATGACGAAAAAAGTGCCCACAGTAGGTTTTATCGCTCACCTCGACACATCGCCTGATATGTCGGGACGTCACGTCAATCCGCGCATCGTCGACAACTACGACGGTGGCGACATCGTGCTTAACAGCAGCGAAAACATTTTGCTTTCGCCTGCCGACTTCCCCGAGCTGAAAGATTATGTGGGAGAGAGTCTTATCGTGACCGACGGAAAGACGCTCCTCGGCGCCGACGACAAGGCGGGTATTGCCGAAATAATCTCTGCTATCGAATACCTCCAAAAGCATCCCGAGATAGAGCACGGGGACATCAGAATTGCGTTTAATCCCGACGAAGAGATTGGATTGGGTGCCCATAAGTTTGACGTTAACCGTTTTGCTGCCGATTGGGCTTACACTATGGACGGCGGAGCTGTGGGTGAATTGGAGTTTGAAAACTTTAACGCCGCATCGGCGAAGGTGGTGTTTAAAGGGAGAAACGTGCATCCGGGATATGCCAAGCACAAAATGATTAACTCTATCCGCATCGCTAACCAATTTTGCATCATGCTCCCGCGGTGGGAAACTCCGGAACACACCGAAGAATATGAAGGGTTCTACCATCTCATCGGGTTTGAAGGCTCGGTGGAGGAGTCGAAGCTCACTTATATCATCCGCGACCACGACCGCGACCGCTTTGAGCGTCGCAAAAAGGAGCTGGAGCATCTCACCCGAAAAATCAACCACGAATATCCGGGGTGTGCGTCGATTGAAATCAAAGACCAATATTATAATATGAGAGAAAAAATCGAGCCGGTGATGCACATCGTGGACATCGCTAAGAAAGCGATGGAAAATGCCGGAGTGCCACCTAAAGTGCAACCGATACGTGGCGGCACCGACGGCGCTCAGCTCTCATTTAAGGGGCTTCCTTGCCCGAATATCTTCGCCGGCGGTCTTAACTTCCACGGCAGATATGAGTTTGTGCCGGTGTCTTCGATGGAGAAGGCGCAAATGGTGGTGGTGGAAATCTGCAAACTTGTGGCTCAACGTTAGCCGATGCCGGAAAAAACTCTGCTCGTAATCACCGGACCCACAGGTGTGGGCAAGACCGAAGTCGCAATACAGTTGGCGCTGGCGGCAGGCACGGAAATCGTGTCTGCCGACTCGCGCCAACTTTTTCGTGACATCCCTATCGGCACTGCGGCTCCTACTCCTGAGGAGTTGGCGTTGGTGAAGCATCATTTTGTGGGCATCCTCGATTTGGAAGACTACTATAGCGCAGCGCAGTTTGAAGTGGACGTATTGCAGCTGCTGAAATCGCTGTTTGTGAAGCATGATGTGGTGGTGATGTGCGGCGGCTCGATGATGTATGTCGACGCCGTGTGCAACGGCATCGATCTGCTACCAACCATCAGCAACGAAGTGCGACAGCAGGTGGCTCTCCTGTGGCATTCTCATGGCGAGGAGGCACTGAGGAAAGAGTTGCTGCGATTAGACCCTGATTATTATGCGCAAGTAGACCTCTGCAACGCCAAGCGTGTGGCGCACGCCATTGAAATATGCCTTCAAGCGGGGGTGCCTTATTCTTCTTTAAGAATAGGGAAGAAGAAGCCACGTGATTTCCGTATCATCAAGGTCGCACTCAACATGCCGCGACCGTTGCTCTTCGACCGCATCAACCGAAGGGTGTCGAAGATGATTCAACAGGGACTCATCGATGAGGTGAAGAGGGTTTATCCTCTGCGTCATCTCAATTCGCTCAACACCGTGGGCTACAAAGAACTGTTTGCATGGCTCGACGGAATGATGGACTACGACACTGCGGTGGCGAGAATTGCCAAAAACACGCGAGTATACGCCAAAAAGCAACTCACCTGGTACGCAAAAGACCCGGATATCCTATGGCTCTCCCCGGATGATGCCTCCCCCGAATTCCTGTTATCTCTTACTGAAAAAATGTAGCTGTCCTGCATTTAGGAGTATTTAACCCAAATCTCACAACTCATAAAAACTTAAAGGGCTATGAGGCTTTAACCCCATAACCCTTTATCCTTTATAACCGCAGTGTCAAAGACACTGCCAAATGTCTTATTTCACAGCCACCTTTTGTGCCACGCCATCCACTACCACTACATAGATGCCGCGAGGTGCAGAGAATGTCTTCTCGCTACTATTCACCACCAATGCCTGTCCGGCAGCATTGTAGATAGTCACATTGTTGCCGTCGATGATGCGGATTTCGCCCTTGGTGCCATAAGCCTTAACAGCCGAAACGCTCACCTTATCAACACTTGATGAAGCCTCGGTGCTTAAGAGGATACGACCTTCGTTTGCGTTAACATATACGAAATATTCGCCCTCAGCGATGGTATAGTTTTTATCACCGGCATATTTACCGCAGGTAGCATCTACCACGCCGTCAGTGAGTGCAGTATTACCGGTATAAGGTCCGTAGCTATCTGCATTTGATGTCCAATCGTTATTATCAGCACCTACTACAGTGGCAAGACGGAAATAGCAATCATATCCGCTGTTAGCAAATTTCACGTTTTCGGCACTCTCATACAAACCGGGAGACACTTGATTGAGCACAGCACCGGAATATGACGGGTCCCATGAGTGTCCATCAATATTACCGACAACATACAATTGTTCCGGCAAGTTTAGGTCGGTGATGGTGAGCGTATAGTCGTTGGTATTAATCACGGCGTGATATTTGGAAGTTCCACCTATCTTTATCGTACCGCTGTTATCTGTAATGGTATTCGGCTTATACAATTTAGCCACTGTACCATCTACAGCAAAGCCATAGTGGTTGTTGTCAATAATACTCCATGAGCCAAGTTGCTTAGCTATCTTAAATTGCTGTCCGCCTTGTGCGTCAAAATCCACTTCATAGACTCCGTCGGCAGTTTGAGGCACTACGAGTCCGTGAGTTTCGCTCCAATCGCCAATGCTTGTAAGGTTGCCCACCAAGTAAAGATGCGGCAACGAGAATGTGTATTGTGCCACATATGCTCCTGCATGATATTGATAGATGCGTGCCGTACATTCGTCAACCTTTTCAGCTATCAATGAAGAGCCCAAAGTAGTGCTGTTTACAGAAGCTTCTATGGCATGGGTTGCTACAACTGTATTAGTGGAGCGGTCTACGATTTGGAAACCATCAGCATAGTTTGTTCCGGCAGGCTCAATGGAATAAAGCGTACCATTAAGGGTCACAAAATCGCCACCAACGCCTTGGTTAATGGTACCGACACGATCATATGCCACCCACTTTGTACCATTGTAATATTTAAAATCCTTATCGGTCCTCTTACGCACTGCAATATCGTCTTTCTCAGGGTCGTCGGTCAATGGCACTGCAAAACTCGTTGTATCAAATGTATAACCGACATTTTGTATCAGTTTACATTTTTCTGCAACTACGGCTCCGTTGGCAATAAAGATTTTCACAACTGAGGACAATGTTTCACCGCACATAAACACTGCACCACCTGTTTCACTGAAAATATCGCCTACTGCTTTACCCATAAAATCCATACGTTTAGAAGTTACACCAAGGGAAGTAAGAGTCGCATTAAGGGCAAGAGTTGACACTTCTCCCGTAGATTTCTTCCAAATTTGCAAATTGTTCATAGAGTTACCCCACCACGCAGTAGACATCATTACATTGCCGGCAGCATCGCTCGTGATAGCCGGAGCAGCTACTCCGGTAGCTGAACATGCTACAGAGCGACTTGTTCCGTCATAGGCATAAAGCTTTTTAGCATTTTTGTCAGACACGTAAACTACACCGTCGTGGGCGGTTGCATAACGAGCATCCCCAATCGTGGGGAGGTCGGAAGTGTACTTCCAATCTTGGGTGAGAGTCTGTGCGCTCACCGACATTGCCGACATCACTGTTAAGCCGGCACAAACAATTGAGTAGAGTTTTTTCATTATATATAAGTTTTTAGTAAAAAAGTATTTATTCAATTAGGCAAAAATAATGGTTTTATGATTAACAATATTCTCCTTATATTGCATCGTCAAAGATAGTGCATTTTCTTAATTAAATTCACTTCTTTGGAATATTTAACACTTCAAACAGCCTAATCCACAAAGATTGCGTGTGGGTTATTGCAAAAGGCAAGAGCGAACTACGGAATGTGCTTATACCTAAATCGGAGCCGACATCACGGAGCAATTACAATTCACTCATCATCAAAAAACCTCGGATATAGGGTTAAATAATCATTTTTATCAGGCAGCAATAATTATGAAACAAACACTAATACACTCTCACATATCTCACAGGACGCACCATAAGTCCTGTGGGGCGACCGGCTTTATTGGCAAGACTGCCCCCACTGCTTGACACAAGCAGAGCATAGAGAGTAGGCTTGTCACTTTGCAATCCTATTGTGCTGCTTTGCAAATATGCCGACGAGCCCCATACTTCTATTTTTTCTTTATCCTTATTATTGTCAATGTAAGAAGTAGCGGGTATCAGTATGCTGTTGTTGTTTATTTCAGGTCTCTGGTGTTTTTGTCGGTGGCGGAGGTATTGTTGTAAGCATATTTTGCTGCAATAGCACTGTTTTTATATTCAGTAACGTCAAAATACTCCGGTTCTTCCGTTGCACCCCAAGAAAGACGCATGCCTTGGACATTGCCCAACGCGGCAATTGCCGCTTCGTCCATGTATGACGATGTTTCCGTACCCAGATTGATAGGGTCAGCCGCAAAAGGTGGTTGACCCGAAAAAACACCACCCCAAAACAAAAAAAAATCGCTAAAGGGCTCACGGAGAGTTCTTCAGCGATTTTTGTTGTGGTCCCACTTGGGCTAATAGCGTGATGTTTGGTGTTTTTGAATGATATACTCATATTGTTATAAATTGCTTATAACTAATATATTATGTTTATATATGTTATGTGTTTGATAACATCGGAAATCAACAGGCAACAAATAAGTCGGGCAAAATTCGGGCAAAATCAAAATAATTTTGTATCTTTGCAAGTGAAAATATGAATTATTTATGGCAAAAATTGATTTGACATTATCTCGGAAGAAAGATAAACTAACCGGACGGCAAGAAATAGTGCTGCGTTTTTACCATGGGAAGAAAATAGACCAACAGGTGAAAACAGGAATTTACATTATGGATGACCCTTGCTATTGGGATGGGGGTAAGATGGTAGATACGCGCCGTATGAACGATGAAGCACGGCGGTATCACAATGAGCAGCGTGCGAAGATAGAGTCTCTTTGCTTTGAGATTATTCAAGAATGGCAAAATACGGATCAGAATGTACCTATTCCTAAAGATTGGCTTAAGACGGTTGTTGATAAGTATTTTTATCCCGAAAAGTATGTGCAACATTCGGAAGAAGAGGAGGCAAAGCCTATTACGGTAAGGGAAGCTGTTGAGGCATTTATTGCGGATGCGCCGAATCGCATTCAAGAGAATGGCGTGCATCAAGGGCAACCTGTCAGCCATAGGACGATTCTGCAATATAATCAAATGCGCCGTTTTGTGTTTGAGTATTTGGATACACTTTCTCCTAATGATATGCCGGTCAAGGAACTTGACAAAAAGTTCTACGATGGGTATGTAGCTTTTCTCAACGGAAAAGGTTTTAAGTTGAACACTGTTGGAAAGCATATAAAAAATCTCAAGGCGGTAATAAATTGGTTGCCATTGTCGGAGCGAATTGAGTGCGAGTTTGTAGCACCGAGGAAGTGTAAGAAGTTGGCGGAAGAAGTTGATAACGTGTTTCTTTCAACAGCTGAACTGCACGCTATTGAGACGGTTGAGTTGAAACAAGATTATCTTGATAGGGTGCGCGACCAATTCCTATTGCTTGCATGGACCGGGTGCCGTTATAGCGACCTAGATAAGCTTGATGACCCACAATGCATCTCTCGTGGATATTTCGAATTGGAGCAATATAAAACAGGCACCAAAGTGTGTATCCCGATATTTGACCAAGTGAAGCGAATCTTCGAAAAGTACGATGGAGAATTGCCCTCGGTCATCTCAAATCAAAAATTCAACGGTTTTTTGAAGGAGGTTTGCCGTCTTGCCGGAATAACCGAGGAAACATCAATCACTCACACGATAGCCGGCAAACGCACCAAAGAATATTTCCCAAAATATGAATTAGTGAGTGCCCACACTGCCCGCCGCTCTTTCGCCACGAATATGTTTGAAAGCGGCGTGCCGGCACTTGTGATAATGCAGATAACCGGGCACAAGACCGAGAAAGCATTCCTCTCATACATCAAAACTGACCCTGAGAAATACGCCTCGATGCTAATCGAACAGTGGAATAAGTCGCAGCAGGAGAAAATTAAACAGTAATTGAAAACAATGACATTTATGTTAAGCGAACGGAAAGAACCATCTCGACCAGAAGACAGACTAGAAAACGTCAAACACGACCAGAAAAAATGAATCTTGCTATTAAATTATGCAAGTTTGATAGAAATGCGATTTTATTTCTTGAATTGATTAGAATGCGGCTAAATCTACAAATAAAATCACACTTTAATCTGATTTTATTTTGCTATATTAACTATTTGTCGTAACTTTGTGGCATAAAATCAAGGTGGCGATATGATACAGGAGCTCAAAATAAAAAATTTCCTTTCATTCAAAGAAGAGACTGTGCTTAGCTTTGAGGCGACGAAAGATACGATGCTTGAGGATTATCAGGTGGTGGAAGTTGTCGAGGGTGTCCGTTTGCTGAGGATGGCTCTTATTTATGGGGCAAATGCTTCAGGTAAGTCCAATATACTTCAAGCGCTTACTTTCCTGCGGACGTTTTGGTTCGCCGACCCTCAATCGATGAAAGAACCGACTGGAGTAATACCGTTTCTTTTGGACCGACAAACGCCCGACGAGCCTTCGCATTTTGAGTTGAGATTCTTTGCTGAGGGCATCCGCTATTGGTATGTACTATCGTTGGATAGTAAAGCTGTGCATACCGAAAAACTTTATTACTACAAGCCTAAATCCGCGCAGCCGACAATGCTCTTTTCAAGAACACTTGAAAATGGTCAGTCTGTAATAAAAATAAACCCGGCGGCAAATAAGGTTGGTGCAGCGGGATTGGAAGAACTCACCCTGAAGTGTCTCCCGAATATGTCGTTCTTTGCAGCAAGAAACAAAGTTAATATGTCGTTGGCGTGGATAGATGTCGCAATGAATTGGATGGAAGCGAAAATACTTCCCTACATCGGACCGCATGCCGATATGTTTGAGTATGCAGGACGGCGCATTGCAAACAATACACTTTTGCGTGATTACTTGTTGGACTTCGTTCATCATGCGGATTTCAATATCTCAGATATCCGTTCAAATAAAACGGAGGAGGCTTTGCCCCCTCAAGCCGTTCGGATGTTTCTTGAAGATTCGTCCCTGCCCGAATTATTGCGTGAACACATAAAGGAGACCGGTTCATTGCCATCCCTTAGGACAGAGTTCCAGCACAGAGTCAAGAATATTCGCGGCGAAGAAAGCTACTATTTGCCTCAGTCGCTGCAATCAGAGGGGACAAAGCGTACACTCGGAATTGAGGCTGCCGTGTATGAAGCCGAGAAAGAGAATGCAGTGTTGAGCATTGATGAGTTGGAAGCCTCTCTGCATCCCGATTTGGTGGAATATGTGATTGAACAATTTCTCAAAAGCAAGAACGAGAGTCAGCTTTTGGTGACAACGCATTATGACCCGCTATTGAACACCATAAACGACCTAATCCGCAAGGATTGCGTGTGGTTTACCGAAAAAGACGAAACCGGAAACACCTCGCTCTATTCGCTTACGGATTTCAATGGGCTGAACAAGATTTCCTCTTTTCAGCGGTCATCAGCGGTCATATCGCAATGGCGTATTCGGCGCACTTCCAAAAATCAATTGAGGTATGGCACGAAAAGTCAAGACCAGACAGCAGAATGCACCGATACCTACAATAATCGGTGCCGGAATTACCGAGCAATGGTATTTTACTCATCTTCAAAGAATCTTAGGATATAGAGTTAAGGTGCGTCCACGCTTTTCCGGTCGCATTCCGCAAGAAATATGGCAAGAACGAAAATGTCATTATTTGCGATAGTCTTCCCTCTATTGAATATTGGTTTTTGCTTCATTTCGCTGACATCCACAGATTATTTCCAACGTCGCAATCGGTGTGCAAAGAATTAGAAAAATTCCTTGACGGATACGACAAGTGCGAAGAATACCTCAGTCGCGAGAAGTGGGTGCGTCAACTATGCGAATCAGGGAATATGACTACCGCCATGGAACGTGCAAAAGCGTGTGGCGATAATCAGTCGTACACAAATCTGCCATTGGCATTTACTAAGATAACAAAGCAATAATCGGAGTGCATCATCAGTATGCTCAATCCGCCCATTTAATTGTTTCAAGCACACTCTTTTTGTGGCTTTCGTAAACACCTCGGAAAGGTATTGGCTCTCGCTTGTATATCTCGATTAATGAGAGGAGTATAGACAAAGCATCGGCGTTGCCGTCGGTTGCCATCAATGCCGGGTCGTATCGCCATACGGAAACTGGATATTCCCTCGGGGAGGCATAGACCGTTATGCCCAGTTCTCTTGCTTTCTGCGATGTCATGCCATAATACCAATACTCATTTGAATCCGTATCGTTTCTGTCTATCAAGGATTCGCAGACGTTCGTCAGCCCCAACTTCGTCACATCATAATCGGTATAGCCTGATGAAATCACCGGGCTTTGCAACATTTTATCAACTTGGTTGTAGAGCTCGGCACCACGCTTGTAAAATTGCAGGACCTTATTGTGCCCAATACTTTCTACTCTTGCTATTCCGAAATTACACAACTCCATCACTGCAAGCGTCACCGTCTTCGCCGAGTAGTCTATCAGCTCGGCAATCTCCTTGAATGGTATTCCTGCCAACGACTTCTTCTGAAGATGATACAGCAAAAGCACTTGGGCTGATATAGTCAAAGTTTTTGCCATGCTTTTCTTTGTAATGTTATTCTCCGTAAAAGAAATAAGCAACTCAGGAAAGAAGAATTGATGTCCCGGCACAACGAAGTTCACTTTCTTACTGACAAGCAGTCGCCGAAATACAGCATCCATAATAGGCAACTCCATAAGCAGAATGAATTGGAAGTATTCCTTCATCGCGTGAAAGTCTTTAGCAATGTTGGTGCCGTTGAATTTATCTCCATTTATCCGTTGAGCGACTATAACAGATATGCCAGAAATGGAAATCTCGTAAAACTTATAGTTTTTGGCAAAGGTAGAATT